>JAJFHI010000035.1 GCA_021775715.1 Hyphomicrobiaceae bacterium
CGGATGGCGCCAAACACCCGACAAGAAATGGCATGTGACATTGGCCATCGATTCTGGACGCGTCAAAGACGTGCCTGGCATGACCATGAAAAAAGCCCTACGCGAAATTGCCGACACACAGAAGGTTGAATTTGTTCTTTCAAACAACCAGAACCTGTTGATCGTCAACATCAACCCGAAAGCTAAAACGAAAATAGAGAAAATCCTCACCGAGAACGGCGTGTCGGTTGAGTCGAGCTCGGCGCTCCATCGCAATGCCATGGCCTGTGTGGCGCTGCCGACGTGCGGATTAGCACTTGCCGAAAGCGAACGGTTTTTACCGGAGTTGGTGCGAACGCTCGAAGACGAACTCGATGCGGCTGGCCTGCGCAATGATGACATCATCCTGCGCATGACGGGCTGCCCGAATGGCTGCGCCCGCCCGTTCCTGGCCGAGATTGGCCTGGTTGGCAAAGGTCCAGGAAAATACAATCTCTATCTCGGCGCAGCGTTCGACGGTTCACGCTTGAACAAGCTTTATGCGGAGAATGCTACGCACGAAAAAATCCTCGAACTTCTGCGACCGTTGTTCCAATCCTACGCGAAAGAACGCAACGATGGCGAACGCTTCGGCGATTTCGTCATCCGCAAAGGTATTATCAACGCAACAACCGCTGGTAATCAATTCCACGCCGACTTGAAGTTGGTGAGCTAAAGCGGTCGGTACATTCAAATCAAAAGCGGTGCTACTCGATCATGAGTGGCACCTTTTTTATGCTCACGCTGTTCTGCCCTGCGGGCAGGCTGCGCACGGCGCCGGGAACAAATCAGACGTGCGCTGGTCGCTCGCATCATCGCAAAAGTAGTTCTGTGCTCACGCTATTCCGCCCTGCCGTCGGGCTGCGCACGGCGCCGGGAACAAATCAGACGCGCGCTAGGCGCTCGCATCATCGTTAAAGTAGTTCTGTGCTCACGCTATTCCTCCCTGCCGTCGGGCTGCGCACGGCGCCGGGAACGATTCAGACGCGCGCTAGGCGCTCGCATCATCGTACCCGGGTGCCACGCGCTGAGATTGAGCAAGGGGCAACAGCGGTCTCGCGATACGGCACATTTCTCGCCGTATCAACTCAACAGGTTGCAGGCATCCACGCCCGGGTGTTCCGGACAAACTGTTCAAGGGAAAAGTTTATCCCTCGGCCGGGGAGCACCGCGACCCGCTGCGTTGCAGCGCCCTGCCGGAGGCCCGAGCGATAGCGAGGAATAGCCGTGAGGCAAAACAAACTCTACCAAACACACCCTGCGATCGGCGCTTAATACGCGACGTCCAACAGTTTGTTCACTTGGTCTTCAACCAACAGATACGCAGCCACCAGCAACACAATCGCAAGCGCCAAACGTAACATCCAATCTGGAATGAGGCCTGTCAGCCGTGCGCCCAATGCGATGCCCGGAATTGAGCCTAGGAGCAATTGCCCGAGCAGTATGTAATCGAAGTTGCCCATCCCGAGATGGCCAAGACCTGCAACAAAGGCAAGCGGGATCGCGTGAACAATGTCAGTACCGACAATGCGCCGCGCTGGCATGGCGGTATAAAGTAGGGAGAGCACTGCGACACCAATCGCACCAGCGCCGATTGAGGTGAGCGTTACAATAACGCCCAACAGCAAACCGAACCCAAGCGTCGGCGCAACCCGGGCTACAATCGTTTCATCCACTTGCTGGACGCGCTTGGTTTGACGACGCATGACCAACGGCAACACCGGTATGGTGATGGCGCTCAAGATCAATGCGACCGCAAGCATTTGCCGGATCACGCCACCCAAGTGAGTCGTGTCAGGATGCCCGAAATGCAGCCATGCAAGTGTCGCCAACGCACCCGTCAGACTGCCGACCGCGAGCCAGCGAAGAATAGGCCAATGCACATTGCCAAGACGATGATGACGCCAAGCGGCGCTACCCTTTGTGATAGCGGCAAACAACAGGTCCGTACCAACCGCCACCGTCGGTGCGACACCAAACCCGGAGATCAGCATAGGCGTAGTGAGAGCGCCAGCGCCGACTCCCGTAATACCCACCAAAAGGCCGACGACAAAGCCACCAAAAACAATAGCAATGACCGGCAATAAGACTGCGAATTCCATGAAGGCCTGTCTGAAACTACTCTCGGGGTTCGAGAATTTATGCTGGTGTCTCGGCATCCGTGTTGTCAAGCAAACTTGTCGCTTGCAAGCAACGCAAAGCCGAAGGACGCATGAGCACGGGATGTCTTGGAAGGTTGAAAAGCGGCGCAACAAATCCAGAATACATGAGTCCAGATCTGCGCGCCGCTCGATAGGAAATAAGGTCTAGTCTCCGAGGCAATCGAGACAGACGTCGACACCGGCCGTACGCATCAGCTTCACCACCTCATCGGCGCGACGGCGGAACTCTGCCTTGCTGGCGACATCGCTCTTTCCGACAAGATCTTTGCAAACCCCTTGTTCGAGCAGTTCACGCGTGACCATGAAGGCGCAATCGCCAGAGATCGTGAACGTTGAAATGCCGTCGGCAACACCGTGATCCGACACTGCCAAAGCAACACCACCTGCAACGGAAGCACCGGTGACGGAGTCAACGATCATAAAGGAACCGGTGCCGGACAACTCGCGAAAGACGTCCAAAGCCGTGGCACGCCCCAAAGTGATGTTTACGTCAGCGATGTCGTTGGCTTCGCAGTCTGTCTTGTCGCGCGGCGTCAATGTAGCGAGATCAAGCAGCGTGTTGATCTGCAACCAGTCAATCGGCACGAGATCTGTAGCGGTGCGCAACAAGTACTGCGCTGTCGGCTTGTACGGTATTTCACCTAGCCAAACGAGACGCGCTTCTAGTTTGGTGACAGACAACGGCTTGTCTTCGATACTGCTCAATACAGCACCGCGCGAGACGTCAACATCAACGTCCAGCTCAATAACAACCGCCTGGTCTTTCTCGGCTGCTTGAAGGTCACCGTCCATAGTGACGATGCGTTTGACATGCGCCGTACGACCGCTGACGGCATCGGCAACTTCCTCACCAACAGCAATTCGCCCGGATGTTACTGTGCCGGCAAGGCCACGGAAGTCCTGCCCGTCGCGAACAACCATCTGCACCGGAAACCGGAAAGGACGTGCGGCGCGGATTGTGACTTCCGACTGCTCTTCCAGATGCGTCAACAGCGGCTTTCCCTGATACCAAGGCATGCTTGGCCCTGGTCCCGCAACGTTTTCACCTGTGACAGCTGAAACCGGAATGGCAACTGGGCTTTCGAAACCAAACTGTTTGGTGATCGCAAAGAATTCGCTTTCGATGTCACGGAACTTGCTCTCAGACCAATCGACAAGATCCATCTTGTTGACCGCAAGAATAACCCTCTTCGTCCCCATCAGATCGAGAATAGCTGCGTGACGCCGTGTTTGCTCTTTAACGCCATGACGCGCGTCGACAAGCATAATGGCAACATCGGCATGTGACGCGCCGCTTGCCATGTTGCGCGTGTATTGCTCGTGGCCCGGGCTGTCGATGATAATGTAACGGCGATCTGCTGCTTCGAAGTAGCGCCACGCGATATCGATCGTGATGCCCTGCTCGAGTTCGGCAGCCAATCCATCCAAAAGACGACTGAAGTCGGGGTGGGTGCCGTCGCCAGCCTTGGAATTGCCGATGGCTGCGCGCTGGTCGTCGTACAGATCCGTGGCATCCCACAGCAGACGTCCGATGAGAGTTGATTTGCCATCATCGACCGAGCCGCA
>JAJFHI010000341.1 GCA_021775715.1 Hyphomicrobiaceae bacterium
AGCGACCGTGCGTTGACCAACGGAAACAAGCGCTGTCTTGCCCGGCGGCAGATATATATCGACGCGGCTGCCAAACCGGATCAAGCCGAACCGCTGCCCAATTCCGACACTATCACCCTCATGTGCAAACGTAACGATGCGACGCGCGATCAATCCGGCAATCTGCACAACGGCAATCTCGTCACCGCCTGATGTCTGAATAATCAAGGCTCGGCGCTCATTCTCTTCACTGGCCTTATCGTCCGCGGCATTCAAGAACGCTCCAGGCACATAGAGTGAACGTAAAATACGGCCGGCAACAGGGGCACGATTGATGTGGACATCGAGCACTGACAGAAACGCCGAAACGCGGACGCGTTCATCGTCACCAAGACCAAGCTCGCTTGGCGGGCGCACTTTGTCGGCCTCGGTGATTTCACCGTCGGCAGCAGCCACGACAAGGCCTTCGCGCAAAGGTGTCACCCGATCTGGATCACGGAAGAAATAGGCAATCCCCAGAGCAAGCAGAATCATCAACCACCCAAGCGGTGACCAGATGAACAACAAGATCACGGCCAGCAGGGCAGCAACGGCAATGAACTTGTGTCCATCGCGGTGGACGGGCACCAGAACACCCGCAATTGTTTCAAACAGTCCGTGACCCTTCGCCAAGATCGGCCTCCTCCAATATTCACTTCGCCTTTGCAATGACCACGACTTGCGCCCACCACGAACACTTCGTCATTTTACTTGAACGGTATGGCAACAAACCTGAGGTCACCGCGGGCGTCCTCAACGCGCAGTAAAATGGCACGTCGGCCTGCACTCCTCATTTTGTCGATACTATCTGACACGTCATCCGGGGTCGCTACCTCGGCCTGCGCCGCCTCGACGATGACATCTCCAACTTTGATATTCTTTCGCGCCGCAGGACCAGCTGGATCGACTTGCGTCACGACCACACCTTTAACGCTTTTACTGATGCGATACTTTTTGCGCAGTGCCGGTGTCATCATTGAAAGTTTGAGACCGATCAATTCGCGCTCTTCCGGCGCTGGTTCCGGTTTAACTTTCGCTGGCTTCGGTGGCTTTTTCTTCGCACCCTCCTCCAGGCGACCGATCGTGATTTTCAGATCTGCGTTACCGCCACTGCGGATGACTTCGACATCGACCGATTTTCCAATCGGTGTCTGTGCCACAAAGCGCGGCAGGCTGCGCATGGTCCGCACGTCCCTGCCGTCAAATTTCAGGATGATATCGCCGGGCAGCAAACCACCAGTGGCCGCAGGTGAGTCGGCCGTAACGGCAGCCACGAGCGCACCCTTTTGCTTGTCGAGACCCAACGTCTCTGCGATATCGCCCGTCACGGTTTGGATCTTCACGCCAAGCCATCCACGACGCGTTTGGCCGAACTGTCGCAACTGATCGATGACGTTGGTCGCGATGTCTGATGGAATAGAAAAGCCGATACCAATGGAGCCCCCTGTTGGCGAAATAATAGCGGTGTTCACACCGATCACTTCACCATCCATATTGAACAGCGGCCCGCCGGAGTTACCTTTGTTGATAGCGGCATCCGTCTGCAGGAAATCATCGTACGGTCCGGAATTAATGTCACGCTGCTTGGCCGAAATAATACCGACCGACACCGAGCCACCAAGGCCAAACGGGTTGCCGATCGCCATCACCCAGTCACCGACCTTTATCTTTTCCGATGCGCCAAACTTGACGTCTGGCAACGGCTTGTCGGGCTCAACCTTTAAGAGAGCGAGATCTGTTTTCGGATCCTTGCCGAGAACCTTCACAACCTTCAGCTTGGTGCCATCATTGAAATTGACAACGATCTCGTCGGCATCCGCAATAACGTGGTTGTTCGTGACGACCAGACCTTCCTTACCATCAATCACAAAACCTGACCCGAGCGACGAAACATTACGCTGAACGTTTGGCGCTCCGCCGCGATCTTTGAAGAAGTCTTCGAAAAACTCCTCAAACGGCGATCCCTTTGGAACGTTTGGTAGTGGAATGCCCTTAGGCCCTTTGGCGACTTGGGAGGTCGAGATATTGACGACGGCGTCGATCAGCCGTTCCGCCAGAGGTGCGACGGTTTCAGGCCCCTGTTGCGCGAGCGCTGCGGTCTGCAATTGCACCGCCGCTAGCACGGCAAGGACCGTCACAGCCGCGGCTTGGGAACACAGATTCAGCAATCGATGCGGGCGAATGTTCTGGGGCATGAGCTTCGCAGACCTTAAATTATGTTTCTCAGCAGTTTTGCAATACGCGTCTGTCTGGATCGATCGGTAGTGTGAGCACTTGGCGGGTGGTGTCAACATCGGGCGCACAAGGCGTGCTCATGAAATTTCACCCGCGCACAGTTAACGATCAACACCCCGACGGGCATTTAAGAAAGCCCGGCAACACGCAGGATGTTGCCGGGCATTTCGAACGCAATCTGAAGCAACCGCGTCACAATCTGTGGCCAAACTGCCCACAACAGACCCTCAAAAACGAGCGCCAACCCAATTCCACCGGGGACACCTGCATTGAGGGAACATGGCGTTACGGTGCCGACGAACTTCGGCCCGAGGAGCTGCCGAAATATTTGAAGAACTCTGAATCCGGCGACAACAAAAGACGTGTATCTCCGCTGGCCAGAGATTTCTCATACGCCTGCATCGAGCGATAGAACTCAAAGAACCCTGGGTCCTTACCGAAGCTTTCCGCAAAAATACGGTTCTGCTCAGCCTCACCGTCACCGCGCATTATCTCCGCATCTTTTTGTGCCTCAGCGCGGATCACGGTTGCCCGCTTGTCAGCTTCCGCCCGCACACGGTTTGCCGTCGCGCGGCCGGTAGCACGGAATTCTGCGGCTTCCTGTTTACGCTCGGTATTCATCCGCTCGTATATCGCGTTAGCGTTGGCTTCGGGAAGATCCGCACGCTTGATGCGAACGTCAACAATTTCAACACCTAGGCTTTCGGCTTGGGCGTTGACCCGCTTGGCAATGTTCGCCATCAGGCCTGTGCGGTTGTCGCGCACGACATCCTGTAGTTCCGCTGTACCCAGTGCACGTCGCATGGATGATTCAAGGAAGCTTCCTAGACGTTGACGTGCGATGCGTTCGTCACGAACTGATTGATAGAACTTCAAAGGGTTAACAATGCGGAAGCGCGCGAAAGCGTCAACGACGAGACGTTTCTTGCCGCGCACGTTGACTTCGAGCGGTTGTGTGTCGAGGGCAAGAATACGCTTGTCAAAATACTCTACGGTCTGGGCAATCGGAATTTTCCAGTGCAGGCCCGGTTCCGTTACGACGCGTTTGTTTTCACCGAACTGCAGTACAAGCGCCTGGTTTGTCTGGCCTACAATAAATGCCGACATGTAAAGTCCGACGCAAGCAAGTCCGAAGATGATTGTCAGGAGGGCAAGAAAGACACGCATGATTATTGTTGACCTCCCGTGGCAGCCGAGGTCTTCGGCTTGGTAAGTTCATTGAGCGGCAGGTACGGCACAACACCTGATCCTCCGCCTTTGCTGTCGAGGATAATTTTGTCTGTTCCCTCGAAGACTCGCTCCATGGTCTCAAGGAATATCCGCTTCCGCGTCACTTCAGGCGCTTTGCGGTACTCGTTATAGACACTCTCGAAACGTGCAGCTTTACCAGTTGTTTCGTTAATCAGTCGGTCCCGGTAACCTTCGGCTGACTGCAGGATCCGTTGCGCAACACCACGCGCTTCCGGCACAATCTTGTTAGCGTAAGCCAGAGCCTCGTTGCGCAAACGGTCGAGGTCAGCTCGTGCAGTTTCAACATCGCGGAACGCCTCGATGACTTTCCCCGGCGGGTCGGTCTTTGCGATGTTTACCTG
>JAJFHI010000342.1 GCA_021775715.1 Hyphomicrobiaceae bacterium
TGCGCGAAACTCATCGCGTCGCTCAGCACGCAATCCGATCGCACGCACCTCCTCGGCGTGTACGGTCTTGGCAAATGCCAGCGGATGATCAAAGAGCTGCGCATCGCAGGTTACGACGCACCAATTTACATGCACGGCGCACTGTTAAAACTGACCGACTATTATCAAACCCAAGACATTGACCTCGGTGACGTGCGCGACGTCGCGGAAGCTTCGCCCAAAGAACTTCAAGGCGCACTTGTGGCGTGCCCACCGTCCGCGCTGGCTGACCGTTGGTCCCAAAAGTTTGGTGACGCTGTTACGGTGTTTGCTAGTGGTTGGATGCGGGTGCGCGGCCGCGCGCGCCAACGTGGTGTCGAATTGCCATTGATTGTCTCCGACCACGCCGACTGGCCTGAGCTGATTGACACCATCGTTGCGACCGAGGCGCAGGATGTCTGGGTCACGCATGGCCGTGAAGATGCCCTTGTGCACAAATTATCAACCATGGGGCGCCGGGCCAGAGCATTGGCGTTGGTTGGCTTTGACGACGAAGGTGAATGAGGCTTGAGACAATGGAAAAGTTTGCGCACCTTCTCGATTCCCTCGGCCTAACGCAAAGCCGCAATTGTAAAATCGCACTTTTAGGCGACTACTTCAAAAGCACACCCGACCCGGATCGTGGCTGGGCCTTGGCAGCACTTACAGATGGTCTCGGGTTGTCAGTGCCGCTACGGCGCATTCTCGGCGAGCTGATGGCCGATAAAATCGATCCTGAATTGTATCGTCTGTCGCGCGATTACGTTGGCGACACTGCGGAGACGGTGGCATTGCTCTGGCCAGACGATTTTGATCGTAACGCACCAGGCTTGGCGGATGTCGTCACTGCCTTCCAGACCGCACCGCGGACAGCATACGGCGAACACATGCGCGCAACACTTGATCAACTCGATTCCACGGGCCGCTGGGCACTGCTAAAACTCGTTGGCGGCGCACCGCGTGTTGGTGTGTCTGCACGTTTGGCAAAAGTGGCGCTGGCAACCGCATTCAACACCGACGTCGGAGATGTCGAAGAAGTCTGGCATGCCGTTGACGCGCCATACCAGGGCCTGTTTGCCTGGCTCGAAGAGACAGCACCACGTCCGGATCCCGGTCGCCGGCCGGTTTTTCGCCCTTTGATGCTGGCATATCCAATCGAAGAAACGGATTGGAAAACTCTGAACGCAAGCGAAATTGCAGCTGAATGGAAATGGGACGGTATCCGCGTTCAAGTCGCTGCCAAGGGAAGTGAGATCCGTCTCTTTTCGCGCACTGGTGACGACATTTCCCGTGGATTTCCCGAAATCTGCAATGCATTTTTCGGCCACGACGTTGTCGTCGACGGTGAATTGTTGGTTGTCCGTGATAGCGGCGTTGCGCCATTCAACGACTTGCAGCAACGGCTAAACCGCAAAGTCGTTTCGAAGAAGCTGCTGGCGGCCCACCCCGCGCATGTTCGTCTCTACGATATGCTGTTTGAGGGTGACGAGGACATTCGCGGCACGTCATTTGAGGAGCGCCGCAACCGGCTGGCCGCCTGGCATACCAGATCATCGGTGACGCTTACCGACCTCAGTCCGCTGGTTCCCTTTTCCGACCTCGGTGGTTTGCGCGAGATTTGGAATACGACACGCGCTGACGGCATCGAAGGTCTGATGCTGAAACGCCGCTCCAGTCCGTATCTTGCGGGCCGGCCCAAGGGCCATTGGTGGAAATGGAAGCGTGCACCGCAGACATTGGATTGCGTTGTAATGTACGCCCAGCGCGGGTCCGGCAAACGCTCATCATTTTACTCCGACTATACGTTTGGCGTCTGGACGAAGGATGAGGCCAGCGAGGCACTGCTTGTCCCTATTGGCAAAGCCTATTCCGGTTTTACAGATCAGGAGCTTGCCAAACTCGACAAGTTCGTGCGCCAGAACACCGTGGAACGGTTCGGCCCTGTGCGCTCTGTCAAACCCGAGCTGGTGTTGGAAATCGCGTTTGACGCGCTCCAAAAATCAACGCGCCATAAATCAGGCTTAGCGATGCGTTTCCCTCGCATCCACCGCATTCGCTGGGACAAGCCCGCAGCCGAAGCCGACACGCTAGAGGCGGCACAAAAACTTTTGCCCGGAAACGCATAACGCCTCCGGGCAAACTGTTGTAACTGGTATTTGAGCCGAAGTGGCGCCGCTTTAAACAATAATCCAGTCGTTACCGGCGTCGACATCTGCATCAACGCCGAAGACATCTTCCAGCAACGCAATTTCGCGGTAGTTTTTGGAGTTGCCAATCTGAACGGAAACAACCGTGCCTTCGTCAGTTTCGGTTAGTTCAACATTCGCATCACGGCGGCCGCGACCGAAGCTCGACAGATCCAGTGTGTCTTCAGCGACATCGAAGTCGGTGATCACATCAAAGTAATTTTTATTGCCAGTATCTGACCGGCTCCACGAGAAGGTGTCTTCACCCGCTCCGCCCGTCAGGGTATCAGAGCCGCCTCCGCCAACGATTGTGTCGTTGCCAGCACCACCATTGATTGTGTTGTCGCCGTTGGAACCTTTGAGACTGTCTCCCAAGTCAGAACCTACAACTTCTTCAATCTGGGTGAAGCGGTCTGAACCGTTACCGGAAGCCCGGCCAGTTTGCATATCTACAGAGACAGCGTTTTCTGCCTGGGAATAGTCAAGTGTATCGAAGCCCGATCCACCGAGGAAGGTATCGCTACCGGTACCATCAACGAATGTGTCGTTGCCATTGCCACCAAAGGCAACGTCATTGCCGGCGCCATCGTACACGACATCATCACCGTTTCCAGCAAAGATCCAGTCGTTGCCGCCAAGCGCCTGGAAGACGTCGTTGTCCGCTACTACTGGATCAACTTCAACGCTGACCGTTGTCGTTGTTTCGGCGACAGATCCGTTTTCTTCTGTTGACGTCGCTGTAACACTGAGTTCGAAATCTTCTTCCGTCTGTGCTGTAACCGTCAGGCCTTCCAGCTCTTCAGATGTCAACGTGACTGTGCCATCAGAATTGACGACACCAGCAGACAGCGTGGCGCCGTCTGGTAGATTGCCAATCGTGTAGGACAATGTCTCTGAGCCATCACTATCGACAAGTGCCCCTGCGATATCGAGCTCGGATGTGACCGTGGCTTCACCACCGCCAAACAGCAGATTGCTGAAGTCGTTGCCAACAACGATCGCAGCGCCTGTTGCAACAGTCGCCTGAGCAACCGTCAATACGGGCTGGTCTGCAACTGACTCTGTGCGAACAGTGACGCGTTGCGTTGCTGTGGTACCCGATGGGTCTGTGACAACAACGTTGAACGCATCTTCGCCACTGAAGTTTTCCGATGGCGTGTAGGTGTAGTCGCCGGTTTCTTCATCAAGGACCAGCGAGCCGTTGGCTGGACCTTCAGAGACCGTATAGGCCAGAACGTCGCCGTCTGCATCCGTTGCGCCAACCTGACCAGAAACAGAAACGTCTTCGTTTGTTTGAAGAGCGACTTCGGCTTCGGCTTCAGGGGCCTGATTCAAGAAAAACTCAAGAGGTGTGCCAACACCATCAACCGTGATTTCGACGCTCTCGACATTGGACAGCGTGACGCCAAGCGAAGACAGAACAAGTTCAGGACCAGAGGTCTGACCAGCCAGAACATTCACATCACCACCGGCTGCTTCCAGGTTGTCAGTAAAGAACTGGTCCAACAGGGCCAGATCACTACGAACCGCAGCTGACAAATCACCGACACCAAATTCAAGGTGCAATGTATCGAAGCCTGAGCCGCCGTCGGCTGTCGTCGTGCTGGTCATGAAATTGTGGATCAGCGTGTCGTTGCCGGTATTACCTCGGAGAATGTTGGTGCCCGTGCCACCGTCGAGCGTGTCGTTGCCGCTGCCGCCATTCAACTGGTCGTCGTCAGCACCACCAAAGATGAGGTCGTCACCGCCGTCGCCAAATATATTGTCGTTGCCGTTTTCACCCTTGATAATGTCGTGGCCACCGCCGCCAAAGAAGCCGTCGTTGCCATTGCCGCCAAACAACTGGTCGTTGCCTGCGTCACCAATCAAGGTGTCATTGCCTTCGCCACCGAAAACGAAGTCGTCGCCGGCATCGCCGAACAAGCGGTCGTTACCGTCTTCGCCATAAATCGTGTCGACGCCATCGCCCCCGCGAACCTCGTCTTTGCCCGCGCCTGCGTTGATGGTGTCGTCGTCAGTTGTACCGAAAAGTACATCGTCCCCAGTTGTGCCGTTGATACCCGCCACGATGTCTGCTCCCAGAAAATAATTGCCCCGGCCATGGAACTTTTTGATGCTGGGAAAATACCGGACAGCTATTTCAATCTGCTTGAAAGACAGTCAACAATTGTAACTATCAGCTTACATATCATTTTTTGTGGCGACTTTTCATGTGCTTAGTGAGGAGCAAGATCTTCAATAAGGACTGTAAATGCAGGTGTTTTGCCGCTTTCCAAGTGCTAATTTGCAAGACTTTGAGACGTCAGTTGCCCGCCATCTTTCGGCTGAATACAGCGGTAACCCACACCGTACTTCGCACTAACCCTTGCGTTACCGGCCCCGGTCCTCTAATCCCCGCTTTTCCAAATTGCACGAGACCGGCCATCTGGCTGGGCAAATAGGCAAGGGTGATGAGCAAAACTGCATCGCGCGTCGGGATCATTATGGGCAGTCAATCAGACTGGCCAACCATGCAGCACGCCGCCGAAGTGCTCGACGCGCTCGGCGTTGCGTATGAGGCAAAGATCGTTTCAGCCCATCGGACGCCGGATCGTATGGTCGCCTATGCTAAATCCGCCAAGGACCAGGGCTTGCATGTGATTATCGCTGGTGCTGGTGGCGCCGCGCACCTTCCGGGCATGGTTGCAGCTTTGACGCCGCTACCTGTTTTGGGCGTGCCCGTGCAGTCGAACGCGCTCTCTGGCGTAGATAGCCTCTATTCCATTGTGCAGATGCCCAAGGGCGTCGCGGTCGGCACCTTGGCGATCGGCAACCCCGGCGCTGCCAACGCCGGACTGATGGCCGCCCAGATTTTGGCGCTGCACGATGAGGCCTTGGCAAAACGCCTCGACGCTTGGCGGGAGAAACAAACAGCTTCCGTCGTCAACGCTCCAAAAGCTGCGTCGTCATCGCCTAAAGCGCCTGGGGACGCCTGATACCCGTGCGCGCGCTCCCGCCTGGATCGACGATTGGTATTCTTGGCGGCGGACAATTGGGCCGCATGCTCGCTAGTGCGGCGGCACGCCTTGGCTTCACCTGCCACATATATTCCGACGCTACGGGGCCCGCATTCGATGTCGCCGCCAAGACCACAATAGGTGAATTTACGGACCTTGACGCCATTCGCAAATTTGCTGGTAGGGTCGACGTCATCACGTACGAATTTGAAAATGTTCCACTGTGCGCTGCAGCGGCCGCCGCCGAAATCACGCCTGTGCGCCCTGACCCCAAGGCCCTGGAAGTGGCCCAGGATCGCCTGGTTGAAAAACGCTTTCTGGCGAGTCTTGATCTGCCGGTCGCGCCGTTTGCCGAAGTGGCGTCATTGGACGATCTCACCGCGGGGCTGCAAACGATCGGCACACCGGCGATCCTGAAGACGACACGCCTTGGCTACGACGGCAAGGGACAAGTACGCATTGCCGATGCCAAAGACCCTGCGTGGGCACTCGACGCCATCGCACATGCGCCAGCCGTTCTTGAAGGCATGATCGATTTCGCCTACGAGGTCTCTGTCCTGGCCGTGCGCGGGGCCGACAAGCAAGCCAGGTTTTACGATCTGCCGCTCAACACGCACCGCGACGGCATCCTTGACACCTCAACAGTTCCCTCACCGCTGCCAAAGGCACGTATCGCCGAAGCTGACGCCATCGCCGGTTCCATCGCAACAGCACTCGACTATACCGGCGTGCTTGCCGTCGAGTTGTTCTATCTGGGCGACGATACGGACACGCCGTTTCTCGTCAACGAAATTGCGCCTCGGGTGCACAACTCCGGCCATTGGACGCTGGATGCCTGCGCGGTCTGCCAGTTTGAAAACCACATTCGCGCGGTGGCAGGTTGGCCGCTCGGCGGGACAACGCGCCATTCAGACGCAATGATGACCAATCTCATCGGCCACGACGTTGATGCGTGGGCTGATTTAGCCGCGGACGACGATGGCGGGCCGGATACCTGCCTCCATTTGTATGGCAAACACCAGGCCCGTCCGGGCCGGAAAATGGGACATATAACCCATCTCACCGATAGAAAATCGTCGTAAGTCGCGATTTTACGTCGGCAAATCGGCTGGTGAGGTAGACAAGCCCCGGCGGCTTTGTTAGACCGCCGGAACTGTTTTCCCGACCTGATCGCGTGGCCCTGCTGCGCGAACGGTCTTTTTGTTGGTGTTTAATGTTCAACCAGCGCCAGAAGGATAGATAAAGCGTGCAGGTTCTCGTCCGCGACAACAATGTCGATCAAGCTCTTAAAGCGCTCAAAAAGAAAATGCAGCGTGAGGGCATCTTCCGTGAGATGAAACTCCGGAATTTCTACGAAAAACCATCCGAAAAGAGAGCACGCGAAAAGGCAGAAGCCGTTCGTCGTGCGCGCAAGCTGGCCCGCAA
>JAJFHI010000343.1 GCA_021775715.1 Hyphomicrobiaceae bacterium
ATGATGGCCAAGCGCGATGTCTGGACCAACATGCTGCGCACAACGGCTGCTTGCACAGCAGCTGCACTCGGTGGGGCAAACGCGCTTTTGGTGCACCCGTTCACATGGCCACTCGGGGCACCGGATGAGTTTGCGCTGCGCATTGCGCGTAACCAACAGATTGTGGCGCAGGAAGAATCGTCGCTCGGACGTGTGGTCGATCCGGCTGGTGGCTCTTGGTATGTCGAGCAACTGACGGACGCATTGGCAGAAGAGGCCTGGAGCCAATTCCAGGCTATTGAAGGCGAGGGTGGTTTGGTTGCCTCGCTGCGAGCTGGCAAACTGCAGGAGCGTATTGCAGAAACGGCGGCTGCGCGGGCACGTGATATCGCTGTTGGCAAGCAAGCTCTGACAGGGGTTTCTGCATTCCCGCGGCTCGGAGATGACGGCGTTACCGTCACACCGCATGATGGCGTTGGCGATCTCGGCGAAAAAGAACTTGAGCTGCCTCTAACGCCACACCGCCTGGCCGAACCGTTTGAAGCGTTGCGCGATGCGGTCGATGTTTTTGAAAAATCTTCAGGAGCCAAGCCGCAGGTCTTCGTTGCCAGCATGGGCTCGATTGCTGAACACAACATCCGGACCACGTGGATCAAGAATTTCATGGCTGCAGGTGGCGTTGAGGCGTTGACCAGCGAGGGCTTTACGATAGCAGACAATGCGGCGGTAGCTTTCACGGAGAGCGGTGCAAAGATCGCATGTATCTGTTCATCAGACGCGGGCTACGAAGCGCACGGTGCGGCAACGGCTGAAGCGTTGAAAACAGCAGGAGCCCAAGCCGTTTTGTTGGCGGGCAAGCCGGGCGACCTGAAACCTAAGTTGGATGCTGCAGGTGTTTCACAGTACCTGGGGGCCGGCCAGGATGCTGTGCAAGTCCTCAACGATTTGCACAAGGCGCTGGGTGTGGCTTAAACAACAGACTGCGTTGGTCGATCAACGCTGAGACGTCTCGACGCTCCTGTGCCGGACGGCGGCGAATGTCGAGAACCGCGTCGGACTAGGCAAGTTTCGGCGCCTCGAAAGTGCGTTCCTCAAAGCCTCCCCCGTAATCGCTCCAAACTCCTTGCGCCGTTCGATCACCAGCACAAATGCGTCCCGCCATGTGGTCTGTTTGCTGTCGCATCGCCCACAAGGTTTGTGGTATCGGCCGAGGTTGAGTTCGTAGATTGGAGTGGTGTTTTTTGGCGCAATCCGCGCCAGCCATTGCCCGGCGATCTCTGCGCGCCGCGCCGCAATCTTCTCGCCCGTCGACTTGCCGGCTACATCTGAAACGCTGGCCAGTGCAAAGAGCGTCCGCGCGGCCGAAAGTTTTTTAATCACATCGGACCCAAACAGTGATGCCGGGTCGGAGGCAGGTTGGAGCGTGCGTGTGCGCGTTGTTAACGCTGGGTTGTCGTCGCCCGCCCAGCGAACGTCGCGGGGCCATATCAAAAATTCAAAGTTGATCTGCCGGCCCTGACTGTCGATGCCCTCAGCCGTGCGCAACGACACACCGTTGTCCAACAAGCTTTCAAGCGCGAGCGGAAGAGGTGGTGACGACTTGCGCTTCGTTGCAAGGGCGTCGCGCACCGTCAGCGCAATCACTCCGGCGACAAACAACACGATCAGTGTCACCAGCAGCTCCCGTGTGTGGAAGGCGATTGCCTTTGCGGTGTCAACTACTTGTCGGCGTTCTTCAGGTTGTGGCATGGGCGTGATCATATCGCCGATGAGCGCCAAGAGGGTGGCCAGCCTGTCACGGTGGTTATTTGTCTTTCGGTCCCCGACCTTCGAGCCACTTCTTAAGGTTGTCGGCGAGCGCTGATTGCCGTTTGCCTGTACGTTCACCAGCAGGATGGCGAGCCTGGCGCACGGGTTTGCCAGTGGTT
This sequence comes from Hyphomicrobiaceae bacterium, assembly GCA_021775715.1. Classification (GTDB taxonomy): domain Bacteria; phylum Pseudomonadota; class Alphaproteobacteria; order Rhizobiales; family Hyphomicrobiaceae; genus JAJFHI01. The sequence goes on from JAJFHI010000343.1 coordinate 1,908, forward strand.
CTCGTCGCTGGGCGCGTGGCTTGTGCGGGATTGACAGTCGCGCCTTTGGATTTCTTATCCGGCATCTGAGCGTCGATTGTGCGTGCGACGTCGCCAGAAAAGCGGGCCGCGTCATCGGCCAGAAGTTGCGGCGTTGCGCTGGTGATGGCGTTGAGCAACGGGTCGAGCCACTCGTGGTCGGCCTTGGAAAAGTTATTGAGTACGTAGTTGGCAACCTGATCTTTGCGGCCTGGGTGCCCGACGCCGATGCGCACGCGCACGTAGTCGTTATCCAAATGGGCGGTGATGGATCTCAAACCATTGTGGCCGGCGTTTCCGCCACCCGTCTTGACCTTCAGCTTGCCGGGGGCCAGATCAATCTCATCGTAAAACACAATCACGTCCTGCGGCGCGATCTTGAGAAAACGAGCGGCCTCGCCAACGGAACGTCCACTGTCATTCATGTAAGTCTGAGGTTTGAGCAACAGAACGCGTTCGTTTCCGACACGGCCATCAATAGCCAAACCCTGAAAGCGGCGCCGCCAGTTTGTCAGGTTGTGGGCGTCAGCCAGCCGGTCGAGCGCCATAAACCCGACATTGTGTCGATGTCCAGCGTATTCGCCACCAGGATTTCCAAGTCCGACTAAGAGTTTCATGTGGGTGTTTTATGTGAAGTTTTATATTGAGGCAAAAAAAAGCGACCTTGGATAAATCCAAGGCCGCCGCAAATGCTGGTGTTCTAAAACACCTACTCTTCTTTTTTCTCTTCTTCCGGAGCGACTTCGGTACCGGCGTCGGCACTGGCTTCTGCTGCGGCTGCTTCTTCTGCCGCATCGTCTGCCGTGTCTTTGCCACCGCGGCTCTGGATCGTCGCCAGAGTAAAGTCGCGGTCGTCGATAACCGGTTTCACACCGTCAGGCAATGTGATCGCCGAGACGTGGATGGTCTCGCCGATGTCACGGCCATCCATGTCAATAACGAATTCCTGCGGAATGTCATCGAACGGGCAGGTAACTTCGATTTCGTGGCGAACCATGTTGAGAATGCCGCCGCGCTTCAATCCTGGCGATTTCTCTTCATTGATAACGTGGATGGCAACTTCAACGGTTACGCGGCCGTCGGCGGCAATGCGCATGAAGTCTGCGTGCAGCGGCGCGTCTGTTACGGGATGAAGCTGGAAGTCGCGCGGGATTACGAGCCTCTTTTGGCCTGCCACGTCGATCTCAATGACGGTCGATGACAGATTGCCTTTGAAATACTCGACAGCGAATGTCTGATAGTCCAAACAAATCGATTCCGCTGGTTCTTTGTTGCCGTAGATAACGGCTGGTAACTTTCCTTCACGGCGTACATGACGTGCGGCCCCCTTGCCGACACGTTCGCGCACCGTGGCAGAGAGCGAAATGCGCTCTTGAGCCATGGGTGTCTCCTAATAAAAACGGCCCCATGCCGGCCGGGCACGGAAGCCATTGACCGAATGGTGCCTCCAAGGGTGCCCCATCCAGGTCCGGCGATGGCCGGACGGGGCTGTATACCCAGGGTTGTGGCCAATGGAAAGGGGAATTTCGCGTGAGGCGGCAATTGCCTCCAAAATTAACGCGTACACATCATAAATGTCGGACTCTCTGTCGTTGGATCTTGGTGGTTTTGCCTGCCTAATGTCAATTTTTTGAGACCGGCCGAATGGTTCATCGACGTGGCACGGAGCGCGGGTTATTCTGCCGTATTAACAACTCAAGGCAAATCTGGGGGAAGCGACATGTTGGCAGGTTGGGAACCACGAATTTTGAGCGTTTTGCGGATCGTATCCGGTCTGCTGTTCTTACTTCACGGAACACAGAAACTTATTGGTATCCCGACTCCGACGCGCGGAATGCCTGAGATGTACACTTTGATGTGGAGTGCAGGAGTTCTGGAGGTTGTCGGTGGCGCTTTGCTGATTATCGGCCTGTTCACGCGCCCGGTTGCATTTGTGCTTTCGGGTATGATGGCCGTTGCCTATTTCATGGCGCACGCACCACAGGATCTCTTCCCGACGCTTAACGGTGGCGATGCCGCGATCCTGTTCAGCTTTATCTTCTTGTACCTGTTCGTCGCCGGCGGCGGGTCGTGGAGCGTTGATCGGATGATGTCGCGGGATTAAGTCGCGTCGCGGGCCTTCACAGCTTCAATCACCTGTTTCACTGATTCTGACTTCTCGCGCGTTGTGACGAGTACGGCGTCAGGTGTCGTGACGACGACAACATTGTTGAGGCCTGAGACGGCGGTGACGATATTGTCTGTGCTGCGGACAAGGCAATCGATGGCATTAAGGCACACGGCCTTGCCGGACACGGCATTGCCATTGGCGTCCTTGTCGGACAACGTCCAAACGGCATCCCAACTGCCAATATCCGACCAGCCGAAGCTTGCCGGGATAACGGCTGCGCGGCTGGTCTTTTCCATCACTGCATAGTCGATTGAGATTTTGGGCACTTTGATGAAATCGGCTTCGGATAGTCGAAGGAAGTCTGCATCCGCGGCGGCATTGGTGATGGCGGCGTCTGCCGCATCGGCGATTTCGCGAGCATGATGTTTGATCTCGCCCAGCATCACGTCTGCCTGAAACATGAAGTTGCCGCTGTTCCAAAGATAACCTTTGGAGAGGTATGTTTCAGCCGTTGCGACATTCGGTTTTTCAATGAATGCTGCGAGAGAAAATGCATCCGTTCCAGGAATTGGGTCGCCGGGTTGGAGATAACCGTAACCGGTAGCGGGATGTGTCGGCTCAATTCCGAATGTCACGATTTGGCCAGTGCGGGCAACTTCCAGCGCGCTGCGGCATGTTTTGTGGAACGCAGGCACATCGGTCACTGAATGATCTGCGGCAAGCACCAACGCGACCGCATCCTCTGTTCGTGTACGTGCCCTGATGGCTGCAACGGCGACGGCGGCGGCGCTGTCGCGTGCGATCGGCTCCAGCACGATCTCGCAATCAATGCCAAGAGCACGCGCTTGTTCGGCGACGACAAAACGAAATCGATCGTTGGTCACGATCATCGGTTTGTCAAAAAGATCAGCAACTGAAAGACGGGCAAGTGTGTCTTGGAAGGTTGAATGCGCACCGAACAACGGCATGAACTGCTTTGGCATCTCGTCGCGTGATGCCGGCCAAAGCCGGGTGCCGGAACCACCACACATGATGACAGGAATGATCATTTTCACCAATGTCCGTTCTTTGCAGTTGCGCGCACGCTAGGCGTACTGACCTGTATTGATGAATTTGCGTGATTTGTACAGACGGCTGGCGTCAATTCACGTCTCGTGCGAGTTGTTGAATTTGGCACACTTGGCGGGGGGCGATTGCGACGACACATGACGGATTTTGAGGCCATAGACCCTAACGTTGAGACGGAGGTTCAGGCGCAGCTTGATCGCATCGAAGCTGAGAGTGACGTGTGCATTCTGTTTGCGATTGAGTCGGGCAGCCGCGCCTGGGGCTTTCCATCTCCTGACAGCGATTACGATGTCCGCTTTGTCTATGTGCACAAACCGGATTGGTATTTGACGATCGAAAATCGCCGCGATGTGATCGAGCTGCCAATTTCGGATGACCTCGATATAAATGGTTGGGATCTGCGCAAGGCGCTACAACTTTTGCTGAAAGCCAATCCAGTGTTGCTGGAATGGTTGCGCTCGCCGATTGTCTATCGCGCAGATGAGACTGCTGTGACAGAGCTTGCAGCTTTGGCTGAAACAATCTCTCACCAACGAGCTTCGCTCTATCATTACTTGAGTATCGCGAAATCGAATTACGACAACGCTATTGTCTCCAAGTCGGAAGTGAAGCTTAAAAAGTATCTCTATGCGATGCGCCCGGCGCTGGCATTGCGCTGGCTACGTATGACGCCCGATCGTCCATTGCCGATGGCGCTGGGTGATTTGCGCGCCGGTGTTGATCTCGATGTGGATCTGGACGTTGTGCTCGATACGTTGTTGGCAAAAAAGGCGCAGACAAAAGAGCTGGGTGTCGGCCCTGCGATTCCAGAGCTTAATGCATTCATCGCCGATGAGATTGGTCGCGCGGAAGTGGACATTGGTGAGCGGCCGCCTGCCACATCAGCCGAATGGGAAGCCGCCGATATTTTGTTTCGCAAGCTTGTTAAAGGCTGACTTCGTTCAGTCGTTTCCAGGTCCGAACGCTGGACTGGGTGTCGTGATTTTGAAATTTGTTACACCTGCCTGAATGGCATACATCTCGATGCAGTTGCCGGGACCGTCGGTGAACATCCAAATATGGCCAGCCTGTGTTTGCGCTTTATAGGAACTGCCAACGTCGAGGCCGCCGAGGTCAACCGGTGTGCCTTCCGCATTGATCCAAGTGACGCCGCGATAACCCTCTGAGTTGTTCGTGAAGGTCATTGTCACCGGTGCGCCTGGTTTGTCTGACTGTACTTTGCCCCAATCAGTGCAGGTCAACTTCTGTGCCTGCGCTGCGTTTTTTGTTCCGGCACCGAGCGTAACGCAGTGTTTGAGGAATTTGCGAACGGCCCGGTCGCTGCCACGGCTCGTGAGCGCCAGCGTGACTTTATCTCCGCCATCGGCGCTGTAGGTCAGAGCTACTCCCCTGGCGAGTACAGTCCAGAAAGCTTCGTTGAAGCGGGGTTTGACGAGGAGACCTGCGAGCTGTTCCTGCGTGTTGCCAAACCCGATAAGATTGCCGTGGAGTTTGATGCTGTATGCGCCGGATACAAGCTGGACGCCAACATCCGCGCCGTTGCGCCCAGACGGTAGGCCATAGCCAAGGATTGTTTTTGCGGATGTTGTCGTAATACCTGCTTCACATGTCGCCTGGAACAATGTGTTATCCGTTTCTGGAACGCCGTAGGTTAGGACAGCTGTCTGCATGGTGTCCGTGTTGGGATTTGAGATGGTGTTTGCTTGCCAGACCATTTCAGCTTGCGCGTCGCTTGTTCGATTTCCACCATCTTTCTCGATCTTTATGCATTCACCGTCGACGAACTTGTGTGTGCCTTCGCAACCGATCTCAACATGGCTTTTGTTTGGATTGGCCCGGTTTTCAATTTCTTGTTCGATCTCCGCGATGCGGTCAGTGTAAGCATCTTTGATACATTGATAGGTCTTGCCGCACCGATTGCGCTGTTTGATCCACGCGAGTTGCTCGGTCCGCAGTGCCTTGAAGTCGGCCTTGTTGATCATCTTTTTTAGGTCTTGATAGACTTCATTCAGGTAGGCGTCATCGCGGGTCAACTGCTTGTCCAGGCAGACTTCCCGCTCAGCGGCGGTCTTCTCTTTCGCACAAGCTGATTCACGTAACTCACCTTTGTCCTGTGCAACGACAGCCGGAATGGCAACGCTAAGGGCAGTTAGTGTTGCCATGGCGACGAGGGCTGGCAAACGGGACATGGGGCGTCTCCTGATGGGCCATGCATTGATCTGCGAGGCCTTGTTGTTTTGGTCGGGCGGCTGTGTTTGTCGTAATGCCGATTTGTGAGTTATTGCATAAATGCGCATGTAAACCACCCGATGTTGCCGCAGTTACCCGTAGATTTGCCGGCTGTCTTTTGCTGGTGATTGCCGGTTTGTATCGCCAGCGAGGAGTGTTCCTGCGCGCCGCGGGAGATGGTAATCGTTTGGAGACCAACGCCAACTTGGTGACACCTTCTGGGAGCAACCTGCTCGGCGGTGGGATCTCGGTGTCGTGGCCCGGCAAGGGCCGTCATGAACACAAAGCACAGTTTAAAACAAGCAACGACGTGGCCAATCCGGCGAACACTCGTGTCAATTTTTTGCGTCGCGCTTTCTGCTTGGGGAGTTGCCGGGTGCTCCACACCTCACGCACGTGTGACGGATATTGATACGTCGCAGGGTGCAAGAGTTTCGCCGTCCCGCTGTGCCAACGTGATTGCAACGGTTCACCGCGCCATTGATGATGCAGGCGTCAATGATGTTGAAGCGCGACGCATTTCCGGTTTCAACTTTCTTCGAACCAACCGCTTTCTGGCCAGCATCGGGCGTCGGTTTCGTGTTGACGCATCAGACCGTGCATTCGATAGCTGGATTGACCGGCTTCGCGCCTTGGATCAAGAGGCGATTGAGATAGAGCTCGCAAACATTCCCGACGAGAGCGCTGATCAACTCGGGATTCGTGCACTGGGACGCACGGTTCCACGCAAGGGTATCGCATCGGCTTATCGCATCTGTGCCGAAGAAGAGCGCAGGCTGCTGCACACGGCGCCTGCAAACAGACAGCGCTTGGTGGCGGCAGCAAAAGTGCCGGACAACTATTCTGATTGGGCCCAGACTGTTGGTCTGTTTCCGTTGACATCAATCCCTGTGTCCCGGGGCTGGGAGCAATGGAAGCGGGACAATCTGGCGACGTTTGTTCAACGAATTGAGGAGTTGCCTGTTAAAGGCCGCGTTGTCTCGTTTGTGCCGCCGGGATCAAAACCAGCATTGTCGCCTGCGAGCGTCGCCCGAATTGTTCATCGCAGCCGTGATCCGGTGCTTGGTATTCCAACGCCAACAGGTCGTGATCGCAAGCTGTTGCTGAACGCCTTCGCGCCGGTCTGGCAGGTCGACGTAACCGGAACTTACGATCTCGTTGGTCAGCCGACGTGGTCCGACGATGCGACTTCGGTCAATGTTGATCCTAGCCTGCCGACAGTTTTCACGCGGATCAGTCACGCCGTGGTTGATGGTCAGGTATTGCTGCAGCTCAATTATTCGATTTGGTTTCAGCAGCGACCTAAATCAGGTCCTTTGGACGGGCTCGCAGGCAATCTCGACGGCGTCATCTGGCGGGTCACGCTTGGTGCGGATGGGCGTGCGTTGATGTACGACAGTATTCACGCTTGCGGGTGCTACCATCTGTTGTTTCCGATGCGCCAGCGGTGGATCGAACCGAATGCGATGTCTACATATGCTCTCAAGGAGTTGCCAGCTGTTGTTCGCGGCCTTCCGACACCCCGTCAAAACCAGCGCATCGTTCTTCGGCTGGCGACACGAAGCCATTATCTCGTCGGCGTCACGGTTTCTGGTGGCGGTGTTCGGTCGCATGATCAGCGTCGGACGCGCTTTGCAGCCGACCACAGTTTGCGCTCGTTGCCGCTTCCAGATCGCGGACGTCGCAGCTTGTTTGGTCGCGATGGCCTTGTTGTTGGCACCGAACGTCTTGAACGCTTTGTCTTGTGGCCGACGGGCGTTGAAAGCCCAGGTGCTATGCGCCAATGGGGTCATCATGCGATCGCGTTTGCTGACCGGAGACACTTTGACGACCCACAACTGTTCGAACGAATTTTCGGCGAGTGAGGAAGAGCTAAAAGCGTCTCAGTTAATGGTGCCGCCTTCGAGTAATGCTATAACTTGTTGTATTCAAATGCCGAACGTCGTGTTGGGTGCCACATGTCTGCCGTGATTGTCTGGCCATCTAATCTTGCTTCGTAATGAGGTGGGCACTTCGGGGGAGGTGGTCAGAATTGGGGACGATCATGAACAACACTCTTGGTGCGATTACACGCATACTCATTTTATCATGCGCCCGTTTGCGTTGGATTACTGTCATGCAAAAGGAAATGCTGCCGGCAAGCTAGGGACACTGGTGGTGGACGCCCTTGATCGTTGTGCATTAGGGCGCCTTTCGAAGACAGCAACGCTTTTCAGTATGTGGTGGCATTAGCTGGACGTGGCACGGAACCTCCGTGCAATCTCGTAAACGGCTTTAGCCTTGTAAGTGATGTCGCGTCTCACAGCAGAGACGTCGTCGCACCCATTACTGCATCCAAACGTTCGTCTTCTTTAGGCTGTGCAACTCGGTCAGCGAGCTTCGTCCATCCTTCTCAGTTGGGAGGATATTTGTATGAAACGTCTTAGTTTACTTGTGGTCTGCAATGCACTGTTGTTTGGATCT
>JAJFHI010000344.1 GCA_021775715.1 Hyphomicrobiaceae bacterium
GAATATCGCGTTGGAAACGAACAGCGCGCCGAGGAACACAAACAATGGATTGACCCAACGGCAGAACAAATAGATGAGATCCGCTGTCTCACCTTGCGCGCGAAACTGCGCCACGATGAAGTCTGCCGCCAACGCCAGCACAATCCAAGCGAATATTGTAAAACCACAGGTGACGACCAGAGACAGTGTCAACGTCCTGCGCATACGCTGGTAATCGCCAGCTCCAAAGTTTTGCCCGATAATGGGGCCAACGGCGCCCGACAACGCAAAGATTGCCCCGAACGCTACGGGCATGATGCGCCCGATAATGCCCCAGCCAGCGACCGCGCCATCTCCAAATGTCGACATCACCGACATGACATACGCATTGGCTGCAGGTGTCGCGACATTGGTTGCAATCGCCGGGATGACGACGGCCGCCAGCGGGCGGGCATCATTCAACCAGCGCTGCAGCTTTGGTCGGCCTAGCAGATCATGAATTTTGACGACGCAATAAAGACTGGCCGCCAGCATCACGAAGCGCGAAAGAACGGACGCGATCGCGGCACCATGTATGCCAAGGTCAAGGGTGAAGATCAGGATCGGGTCGAGCGCGACATTGAAAGCAGCACCCGCGACGGTCGTCAGCATCGCGCGCCGCGGATCTCCTGTGGAACGCAGCACAGCCACGCCAGTAATGCCCACGGCCAACGGAGGCAGCCCGAGAATCATGATGCGCAGATAGTCTTTGGCAAGGTCGTGTGTTCTTCCAACAGCACCCAACAAATCCAGCAACCATGGCACAGAAAGCCATACGATCACGCCCAGCACCAACGAGACCACAAAAGCCCACATCAATGCGTTTACAGCGAGCCGACGTGCCCGAACGCGTTGGCCAGCACCCAGCGCTGGTGACACGACGGCCGTGGCCGCGATCCCAAGACCAACTCCGATGTACGTCAACAGCACGACAATCGAACTGGCATAACTAACGGCCGCCACAACAGCCTGGTCCTGCAACAAGCTCAAAAAATAAATGTTTGCTAGATCGCCGACAAACAACGACATGAGACCTATCGCGCCAGCACCCGACATCATCAAAATATGATGCAGCAACGATCCCGTCGTGAACCTGGGCTTTTGCGCTGGTCTGCGCGCGCGCCGTTCTGGTTGTGGCGTTGCATCCATGGTCGCTTTCTGACCCGCCTCTTCAGTTGGCGGGGGTGCCTGCCGGGCGCCGAAACAATTTGGGCCGAGCACCTTGTTAGTTGGTGGTGGCGTCAATGACAAAGAAATTTAAGAAAATCTCGTGTCATGCCTGCCGTTAGATCGGTCGCCGTGACTTTATCGCCGTCGAAAGTGTTCCTTCGTCAAGATAATCAAGCTCGCCACCAACAGGTACGCCTTTTTGAATTTCAGAGATCGTCACATCGGAACCGGCCAGCATTTCCTTGACATAGTGCAGCGTTGATTGACCTTCGACCGTCGCGTTCAATGCCAGAATGATTTCCGTCACATTCGACGCGTGCGCGCGCTCGACGAGTTTAGGAATGTTGAGTTGTTCAGGACCGATGCCATCTAGCGGCGACAGGTGACCACCAAGCACATGGTACTGCGCGCGTAATACACCCGCTCGCTCAAGGGCCCACAAGTCACCGACCTCCTCGACGACAACAATCAAAGACGGATCACGTCGTGGGTCCTGACAAAGCGTGCACGGGTTTGTTGTATCGACGTTACCGCACGTCTCGCAGGTCACGATTTTGTCTGCTGCCTCCCGCATTGCCGATGCCAAAGGTTCCAGCAAATCTTCGCGCCGTTTGACCAACGCGAGCGCCGCCTTGCGCGCCGACCGTGGCCCAAGTCCAGGCAGGCGGGCCAGCAGCAAAATGAGCCGTTCGATCTCAGGGCCGCCGATGGATTTGGACATGCGTTGCTCTGCACCGTTTGTTGGGATTCTGACCCAGCCATAGCTAAGTGACTCGGTTCCTCTGACATAGCGCCGTAGAGGTCGACTTGTCTTGGGACCACGCGCCGCGTCTTGCGAGACTCAGACCTGCAGGATGTGGACGGAGACTTGGGAAGTCTCGATGCATCGCTCCATTTTTACCGATCTATCAAAAAGTGTATTTGACACATGAAACACAACATGTGTAACTTACATCATCGATCGTATAGCAAGCCTACGAACGAGCACTAACAAGCCTTCGCTGAACAAAACTGGTCCCGCGCCAATCCAACTGCGAGTTAAACCAGCCCCAGCGGACACAAGATTCGAGGTTCGAAACCCCGTGGCAAGCGACTCTGAAAAACTGGACCAGCGTATCCAATTGGTTGCCTCAAACGAGTTCAGCCAACGCGTGGATGATTGGCGCAGAATTCAGGGGCATTTGCCGTCGCGGTCAGAGGCCATTCGAAGACTGGTGCAAATAGGACTAAGATTCGAGGAGGAATTTCCCATGCACATGATCACAGCCATCATCCGCCCATCGAGCTACCAAGCCGTGCGCGAAGCCCTGACCCAACTGGGCATTCAAGGCATTACATCGACACAGTGCCAAGGCTTCGGCCGTCAGCGCGGACAGACTGAGATCTACCGTGGTGCTGAATACGAAGTGTTGGAAGTTCCAAAACTGCGCCTTGATGTTGCTGTGTCCGGCGCCATTCTTTCGCAGGCGATTGAAGCCATCAACAATGCCGCCCGCACGGGCAAAACCGGCGACGGCAAAATCTTCGTCACATCGCTCAAAGAAGTGCACCGCATCCGCACCGGCGAAGTTGACGAAGCAGCTCTCACGTAAACGAGGCATTGGTTGAGATCATCTCTGATCTCAACCACCAAAATTTCGATGGGCGATTGTCCCAAGTGATCTGTTCTTAATCACATCAGATTGCGCGTTGAAGGTACTGATGCGACGTCCCTCGACCACTGTGCGCGCGCCCGCATTATATTGTCAGCACCAGTTCTTTTCTAAATTTCTAGAACAGCTTCATTCCCGGCGGTAGTGGCATGCCGCCGGTGACGCTTTGCATCTTTTCCTGCATGCTGGCGTCAGACTTAGACTTGGCGTCGTTGATCGCGGCCAGCACAAGATCTTCAAGAATCTCCACTTCGTCGGCCTTCATCAGGCTCGGATCGATCGTGATCTTCTGCATTTCACTTTTGCCATTCATGACCACTTTGACCATGCCGCCACCGGAATGCCCCTCGACGGCCATTTCGCTGAGCTCTTCCTGCATCTGCTGCATGCGCTCTTGCATTTGCTTGACCTGGTTCATCATACCCATCAGGTCTTTCATCGCTCGTCCTTTCAAAATATTTTGGTGGTCTGCTAAATCGCAACCTAGGGTGTCGACGCTCACTCAACCTGTCTGGCTGTCGTCATCCGCATCTGTATCGATAACATCCTCTTCCAAGTGGCGTATCTCAGAAATCTCGGCGTCTGGGAACGCGTCAAAAACGGCCTTGATTGCCGGATGCTTTGCCACGGCTTCGCGTTCAGCGGCTTCGCGTTCGCGTCGAACGTCGCCCAGAGCGCGCGCACCCGGTTCGCGCGACACCATGATCACCCACACCGCCTGCGTCCAAGCGTTGAGTTTTTCTCGCAATTCGTTCGGCAACTCCTGCGGCGCGCCCGGCAACAAAAACAAATCAATGGCACGTGCAGCGCCATCGTATTTTACGACGCTGACATGATCTTCCAGATGCACGCGTAACTTAGCGTCGCGCTTGTTGCCGACAAATTTCACAAGCGCTTCAAATGTTGCGAGCTCACCTCCCAGGCGGCCCGCTTGTGACTTTCCCGGCTCCGCACGTCCTGATTGTTGTTGAACAACCGGACGCTCCGGCGGATCCGACTGCTCCATAGCCGGGGACGGTTGTGATTGTCCTGTGGGCGCACCCGATGGCTGATTGCGGGCGTTAGAAGAACTACCACCACCCAGCGCTTTGATAACTGCATCGGGCGTCGGCAAGTCCGCGGTGTAAGCCAGACGGATTAACACCATCTCGGCCGCCGTCTGTGGATTTGGCGCGCGATCAGCTTCGGAAATCCCCTTCAGCAATATCTGCCACGCACGACTGAGAAACGGCACCGAAACGGCGTCGGCAATGGCGGCCGCCCGTCGCTTTTGCTCGGCTGACAATCCATCGCCGACAGCGTCCGCACCAACGGCTTTGTGGCGCGTCGCGATATGCACGGCTTCGGCCAAATCACCCAGCACCTGACCGGGTTCTGCTCCATCTCGCACCAAGGCTTCGAGATCCTGAACCGCCGGCCCCGATTTGCCGGCGAAAAGGTTCTCCAACAAGTCAAACACCCGGCCGCTATCAGCCAATCCCAACATAGCGCGCACATCGTCGGTGGCGACATTGCCTTTTGAAAACGCAATCGCCTGATCAAGGATCGAGAGACCGTCGCGCACCGAGCCTTCTGCGGCACGTGCAATCAACGACAACGCTTCGGGCTCAGCCTTGGCACCTTCAGACTTCGCGAGGCGCTCGAAATGCTCAGTCAGCAACGGCACATCAACGCGGCGCAGATCAAACCGCTGACAGCGAGACAACACCGTCACTGGCACCTTGCGGATTTCCGTTGTTGCGAAAATGAATTTCACATGTTCAGGCGGCTCTTCCAGCGTCTTCAAAAGTGCGTTGAAGGCACCCTTCGACAGCATGTGGACTTCGTCGATGATGAAAACCTTGTAGCGCGCGACAAGCGGCTTATAGCGCGCGCTCTCGATAATCTCGCGGATGTTGTCAACACCGGTATTGGACGCCGCATCCATTTCAACAACATCGACGTGGCGGCTTTCCATGATCTCTGCGCAATGCCGCCCCATCTCCGGCATTTCGACAGTTGGCCCGCTCGCCCCTGGTCCGCCCTCGCCATCTGCTGGTTCAAAATTCAATGCGCGCGCCAGAATCCGCGCCGTTGTCGTTTTGCCAACGCCGCGCACACCGGTCAGCATGTAGCCTTGCGCAATACGACCCGTCGCGAACGCATTCTTCAGCGTTGCCACCATGGCGTCCTGGCCGATCAGATCCTTGAAGGTCTGTGGCCGATATTTGCGCGCCAGCACGACATAGGGCGTCGTGGCATCAGAACCAGCGTCTGCCTTCTTGCCGTCTTTGGTGGTTGTTTTGCGAGCCATGTGAGGAACGGTTACTGTCTCTTGAGCCTTTAGCGCGGCTCAGCCATGATCAGTGCGGCAAAGCCCGTCACCCTTTTTCAGCGGATAAGAAGAAATGCCGTCGGGTGGACGAACAGAGACTGGCGGACGACCCGCATCCTGGTCGTTAGGGCTGCTTCCTTCCGGACCTGACCCGGTTGGCGAGGGATTCGTCCGCCGCCAGCCTCCGAGCTGGACTATGGCGATTTGCGGCCGGGCTTGCAACCTCTTGTCCGGATTGGCGAACGATCTCCCAACCGTTAACCCACGTATAATTGTCGCAATACATAAGCCAAGACTCCGGATCGGGCCACGGCCGCTTGCCTGGCTTAAAAAGATGGTGTCTTTGTCGCGCCGCAACCGACGCTCTCTGGCTGGAACAGGATGCCATGAAACCAACGCTCAGCATGACCCCTATGCTCGACCGGATGAGCCATCTGCGCGGCCAGCCGGACAAGATTGCGAACATCATGCACTCAGTCCAAAGCCGGTTCCTGATTGTCATCGACGGACGCCCGGTGATTTCGTCTAACGTCGATCGAACCGAGGCCAGCCTCAAATGGCAACGTTGGGAAACGGTCGCATCTTTTATCGCCAATGGCGCCAACTGGGCATTCCTTGGACGTGAGGCGAAAAGCGGCGAAACGTTCTTTGCGGTTTTTCTCACCGGGCTCCATGTGCCACCATCCGGCGCTCCAGAGCTGGCAACCGATACACCCTTCTCGCCCGCCGTCGATTTACGGTCCCTGGCAACGCAAGGTGTCATTACGCCTGAAGAACAATCGCTCGCCGGTCAGGCGACCGCGTTGGCCAACTGGCACATCAACTCGCGGTGTTGCGGTCGCTGTGGCGCCAAGACACGCAGCGACAACGCAGGTTGGCGACGCACTTGCTGGTCGTGCGGACGCACGGCGTTTCCGCGCATGGATCCGGCCGTGATTATGCTCGTCACGGACGGAGCGCGCGCCGTCCTGGCACACGAGGCGCGATTTCCGGAAAACATGTACTCAACCTTGGCAGGCTTTGTTGAGCCAGGTGACGACGTTGCACATGCTGTACGCCGAGAGACTTTTGAGGAAGTCGGCCTGACGGTTGGCCGCGTTGAATTTCTCGGCGCACAACCCTGGCCATTTCCGCACACGTTGATGCTTGGGTGTCTGGCGCATGCCGAGTCTGCTGATCTCAGCCCCGACCCTACAGAAATCGAAGATGCACGCTGGTTTTCGCGCGCCGACCTGAAGCAGATGAACAACAAGACCCACCCAGACGGGTTGTGGTTTCCAGGCGCGCAATCCATTGCGTACGCTTTGATCATGCACTTCCTGAATAACGTTTAGATAATGATGACGTTTGGACAATAGCGACACAGCCTCCTGTGGGTCGCGACAACATGAACCGGTCAACGCGACAAGTCGCGCTAGATCGATCTTCGGTCGGTCCATGCTAGCTTGCGCCTCCATAGCGATGCATGAAATCTGCATCCACAACGGAGACTAAGCCGAATGACCGAACGGCCAAGTGCACTGAAACTTATTCAATTGGGACTTTGGGGTGCTGTTGTCATCGTCGCCATTGTTGGCGGTGCGCTTTACATGTTTAAGGGAATGAACCCGACACAAAGAGTTGCAGAACTGCCCGGCGCGATCACAATTGGTGGACCCTTTAAACTGACGAGCCACAAGGGCGCGGCATTCGACAGCGAAAGCCTCAAGGGCAAACCCTATCTAGTGTTTTTTGGCTTCACGCATTGCCCGGACATCTGCCCGACGACATTGCTGGACGTCACAAACCAAATGAAGGACCTCGGCGACGACGGCCGTGAGCTGAGAGCTTTGTTTGTCACTGTGGATCCCGCACGCGACACACCCGAACATTTGGCCAAGTATCTCGAATCATTCGATCCGCGGATCATCGGGCTGACAGGAACAGATCCCGAGATCAAACACGTCGCCGGGTTGTATCGTGCAATGTATGAAAAAGCCCCAACGGACAATGACGCCGCGCCTGACGAGTATTCAATGAACCATACCGCAACCGTCTATCTGGTTGATCGCAAAGGCCGGTTTGCGGGCACACTCGACTTCCAGGAAAAACCAGACGTGCGTGTTCGAAAACTGAAACGTTTGCTTGATGGCTAGATCAACCGCACCCTAAACACACCGTCCGCCGTCGACCTCCATGGCAACGCCGGTTACGAACTCGGACGCTGGATCGGCAAAAAACAACGCAGCATTCGCAATGTCGGACGGCTTCGACATCCGGCCGAGGGGAATTCCCGCGACGAACTTGGCGCGGTTTTCCGGTGTGTCGGGCAGTCCCATGAACTGTTCCAGCATGCCCGTCTCACCCATGACAGGGTTGATCGCATTGACGCGAATGTTGTCGGGCGCAAGCTCGACA
>JAJFHI010000345.1 GCA_021775715.1 Hyphomicrobiaceae bacterium
AAAGGTGACGCAGGAATTCCCGCGTATTCCGTTCGACGAGGCGGTTCGAAAGTACGGATCCGACAAGCCGGACCTCAGAAACCCAATTGAAATGCAGGACGTCAGTGAGCATTTCCGAGGTTCTGGCTTTGGCATTTTTGCTGGCATCCTTGATGACGACGCGAAGAACCAGATTTGGGCGATCCCGGCACCGAAGGGAGGCAGCCGCAAATTCTGCGACCGCATGAACAAGTGGGCGCAGGGCGAAGGCCAGCCCGGCATGGCGTACATCTTCTGGCGCGACGAATGCGAAGCGGCAGGTCCTGTTGCCAAAAACGTCGGCCCCGAACGAGCGGAAGCCATCCGCACCCAGCTCGGCCTCGAAGTTGGCGACGCCGTGTTCTTTGCAGCTGGCAATCCGGCCAAGTTCTATTCGTTCGCGGGACAAGCGCGCACGCGTGTTGGCGAAGACCTTGGGCTCATCAAAGATGACGAGTTCAAGTTCTGTTGGATCGTCGACTTCCCGATGTTTGAGTGGAACGAAGACGAAAAGCGCATCGACTTTTCGCATAACCCGTTCTCGATGCCGCAGGGCGGTCTTGAAGTTTTGGAAAATGCCAAATCCGACGACGACCTTCTGGCGATCAAAGCCTTTCAGTACGACATCGTCTGCAACGGCATTGAGCTGTCGTCGGGTGCGATCCGGAACCACTTGCCAGAGATCATGTACAAGGCGTTCAAGATCGCAGGCTATGGGCCGGAAGTCCTTGAAGAGAAGTTCGGCGGTATGATCAAGGCGCTGCAGTTTGGCGCGCCACCGCACGGTGGTATTGCACCGGGCGTCGATCGTATCATCATGTTGCTGGCCGGTGCCGACAACCTGCGCGACGTCATCATGTTCCCAATGAACCAACAGGCGCAGGACTTGTTGATGGGTGCTCCGTCGGAAGTATCGCAGGCCCAGCTGCGCGAGCTGCACATACGCAATCAGCTGCCGAAGGGTTAGGGCTTTCGTTGCACGGTTGCTTTTGATTAATAAATCGGAGTTGATGGGGCGGCATGAATTGGTCCGAACAAATCTTCACCTATTGCGAGCGCGGGCAAGATCCGGCGTTCTGGGCGGAGCCTCTGAATGCGATTTCCAACGGCGCGTTTATCGTTGCAGCCATCGCAGCGTTTATCATCTGGTTTCTCCAGCCGCATAACAATCGACGGATGGTGGACTTTCTGCTGATCTTGCTTGTTGCGGTCATTGGAACGGGAAGCTTTCTGTTTCATACGCTGGCGACGCGCTGGGCATCACTTGCTGACATCATACCGATCGGTATCTTCATGCTGGCTTACATGGCCTACGCGCTGAAGCGGTTTGTCAATGTAGGCTGGCTGATTACCGCGTTTGGTGTTGTCGTGTTCGTAATCGCGCTCTGGCAGGCCGGCGAGATGCGCTGTGGCGGCGGGGGCAGATGTTTCAACGGCTCGGTTGCCTACTTCCCGGCCTTTTTTGCAATGCTGTTGCTCGGCATCGTTCTGGCCGTCCAGCGTCACGCGGCAGCAGTAAGTTTGATTTCCGCCAGCGTCATATTTGCGGTCTCCCTAACAGCGCGCTCGATTGATATGGAGATCTGCCGGATGACGGTGGTTGACGGTCAAGGCCCGATTGGCACGCACTTCATCTGGCACACGCTGAATGCGACACTGTTGTTCATTTTGTTGCGCGCCGCTGTTCTGTATGGCGGTGTTGCGCGGTCAGCAGGCATTGCACAAGAGCGATGAACGACGCATAAAGGCGCGCCAAATGGAACATGTGAAAAGCGGACGTGGTGGAATCGGTAGACACACAGGACTTAAAATCCTGAGAGGGTAACCTCGTGCGGGTTCAAGTCCCGCCGTCCGCACCACTGAAAATATCTTAATGGTTGTTAAGACGTTGGTGGGTAAATCCTCGTCATTTCTGCGCCGGACCTTCCGCCGCATGATGTTTGCCTTGACCTCAACTCAATAGCGTGGTCTTCAGGGCGGTATTGGATATGGGCCGAACTGGCTACCTTCTTGCCGCGCATGCGGGCGTGAACTGACCTCCCCAAAAATCCATCCCAAAAGTTCCGCTTCGGCGTGACGCGCGGTGCGCATGCAAGTCCACTTTGGTTGCGACCTCAGATCAGGACTGAACACCGCCTCACACGAACAACATTGATCAACACGCATGGGTGCGAGCCGGTGCGTGTTCGTCCAACATGAAAGTGTGTCAATTGACCTTTGACAACCTCGGCCTTGATAAGCTGATCCTAAGTACGCTCAAGGCCGAAGGCTATGAGCAACCGACCGCAATTCAGGCGAAAGCCATTCCCGTTATTCTCGAAGGCAGCGATGTTGTCGGCTTGGCGCAGACTGGCACGGGCAAAACCGCAGCCTTCACGCTGCCGTTGTTGCAGCGCCTTGCAGCCTCAAAAACCAAACCAAAGCCTTTCACGGCCCGCGTTCTAATTTTGTCGCCGACACGTGAGCTTGCCGCGCAGATCCACAAAAGTGTGCGCGACTATGGCCGCAAACTCTCCCTCAAGTCGGCGTGTGTTGTCGGTGGCGTCGCTGTACGCCCGCAGCGCAAGGCACTTGAAGGTGGTGTTGACATTCTCGTTGCAACACCCGGCCGCCTAGAAGATCTCTTGCAACAGCGCGCTGTTCGACTGAGCGATGTTGAGACGATTGTGCTCGATGAAGCAGACCAGATGCTGGACATCGGCTTCATGCCGGCGATTTTGCGCATTCTCAAATTGTGCCCCGCCAAGCGCCAGACGCTGTTGTTCTCGGCAACGATGCCGAAAGAAATTCGCGAGCTTTCCGAGAAGCACCTGCACAAGCCGGTGAAGATTTCTGTCGCGCCGGTTTCGTCAACCGTGGAAAAGGTCGTGCAGAACGTCATGCATCTCCCGCATGATCACAAATTGCTGGCGATGATCGGAATTCTGAAAGAGCAAAAAGCCGACGAACGTGTCATCGTATTTACGCGCACGAAACGCGGCGCCGACAAGGTTGCAAAGCGGCTCAACGCTGAAGACATTTCGGCTGCTGCAATTCACGGCAACAAAACGCAGGGTCAGCGCCAGCGTGCGCTCGATGCGTTCCGTAAAGGTGCGTGCGGCGTTCTGATTGCAACAGACATTGCAGCCCGAGGCATTGACGTGCCGGGCGTCGGCCTGGTGATCAACTACGAATTGCCGAATATTCCGGAATCCTATGTCCACCGTATCGGCCGCACAGCGCGTGCCGGCGCATCCGGTGTTGCCGTGTCGCTTTGTGCGCGGGACGAACGGACTTGTCTGCGCGACATCGAGCGCCTTATTCGCCAGCAGCTAATCGTGTTGCCTTCACCGGAATTCGATGCTGCCGAGTTGCGCCAGTTTGCATCCAAGGCACCGCCAAAAGAGGCGCGGAATTTTGATTCCCGCGATAAGAAAAGAGGTAAACGTCCAGCCCATGGTCGTCCGGCACGGCCAGTGTCCGGCACCGGTCGCGCTGAACGCGAGGACGGCGCCAAGAAATCAGAGTGGACCCCGACGACGGGTGAAGGTGGGCGCGCTGCTAAACCTGAACGCACCGGCAAGCACACAGGCGCCGGTAAGACAGCTTGGGTCTCGAAATCAGGTGACGATGCGGCACGCCCAAACCGTGGCGGCAAACCAGGTGGTGCGGGTAAGTCAGCCTGGCGTTCGAAGTCAGAGGGTGATGCACGTCCTGCACGTAACGGCAAACCAGGTGGTGCGGGTAAGTCAGATTGGCGATCCAAATCAGAGGGCGATGCCCGTCCCGCACATAGCGGCAAACCAGGTGGTGCAGGTAAGTCAGATTGGCGTTCGAAGTCAGAGGGCGATGCCCGTCCTGCACGTAGTGGTAAACCAGGTGGTGCAGGTAAGTCGGATTGGCGTTCGAAGTCAGAGGGCGATGCACGTCCTGCACGTAGCGGCAAACCAGGTGGTGCAAGTAAGTCAGATTGGCGTTCGAAATCAGAGGGCGACGCACGTCCCGCACGAGGTGGTCGTCCAGGTGGTCCGGGCAAACCGAACCGCAGTGGTAAGCCACCACGGCGCGGTCCAGCTCAGTCAGCCGGTCGCCGACAGGCTGCTGTTGCTCACTAACGCCGACTCGGTGTTGCTAAGAATTGCTAAGCCGTCGCCATTCGTGGCGGCGGCTTTTTTTGTCGGTTACGCAGGGCTCAAGCGTAATTGCTGCGCCGCACCAATATCCACGACCGCTTTCTGTCGAAAAAAACGGCGCCCCTGGCGTCAATTCCAATTAAAGATGTAATAATCATGCGACACACGCGGGTGGGTTTCCTGTCTAAGCTTGCAGTGATTGGTTGCCTAGTCAGGGAACAGGCGGCCAGAGCATGCTTGTGTGACACATGATTTAAAGCCCGGAGCATATCGGGTGGAACGTAAAACTGTTTTGTGAGTTTCTGTCACGGGCGCCAACAAAGACATGTGCTCTGCTGGCGACGTGAGACACAGCTCAACGCTTATTGATTAATTGTCTGTTTATCAGATCTCACCGGAAGCCAGTGCGCTTCCTCTTCGATCTGACAGGCTCTATGGGGAGAATTTGGAACATGTCGAGTGAAAGCGAAGACATCGGTAAGAAGTATTGGGCGGCAAACTTGCGGTTGATGGCGTTCTGTCTGGCTATCTGGGCGTTTGTCTCTTTCGGCCTCGGTATTTTGTTCCGACCGTTGCTAAGCGACATTGAGATCGGTGGAACAGATCTCGGCTTCTGGTTTGCCCAGCAAGGTTCAATCTACGTTTTTGTGATTTTGATTTTTTTCTATGCCGTCATGATGAATCGGCTCGATAAGAAGTATGGCGTCAACGAAGAGTAGACGCTTGCTTCTGCCGCTGATATCCCAAAAAGAGAAAATGATAGCGTAAGCCATTGCGCACGCCTGGGGAGGCTTTTGTTCCATGGACCTCAAAACACTCACCTATATCTTTGTAGGTGGCACGTTTGTGCTGTACTTCGCGATTGCGCTTTGGGCGCGGGCGTCCACCACAGGTGAATTCTACGCGGCGGGCCGCGGAGTTCACCCGGTTGCCAACGGCATGGCAACGGCGGCGGACTGGATGTCGGCAGCGTCATTCATCTCAATGGCCGGCCTCATTGCGTTCAACGGTTACGATGCGTCGGTGTTCCTGATGGGTTGGACCGGTGGTTACGTGTTGCTGGCGATGCTGCTAGCGCCATATCTGCGCAAGTTCGGAAAATACACAGTGCCGGAGTTCATCGGCGACCGCTA
>JAJFHI010000346.1 GCA_021775715.1 Hyphomicrobiaceae bacterium
ATACGACTGGCTGGGTCGGCGTGAGAAAGTCTTGCCTAACCACTACATGATGGGCAAGCAAGCATCGTTGCAACACATCCCTTTGCTGCGCGACGACATCGTTGCAACGGCGACATACTACGATGCCCTGGTCACACACCCCGAACGCCTCTGCTTTGAAGTCATTTCGGATGGCCTATCGGAAAACCCATCGTGCCAGGCATTCAACTACATTTCGGTGACCGGTCAAAAAGACGGAAAGATCCAACTCCTCGACGCCGTCAGTGGCACAACCGTATCCATCACGACCGACATAATCTGCAATGCGGCCGGCCCGTGGATCGACAAGGTTAATGCCAAACTTGGACGCGATACCGCATACGTAGGCGGCTCGAAAGGTTCTCATGTGGTGCTGGATAACGAGCCGCTGCGCCGGTCACTCGACGGACGTATGATCTACTTTGAAACCAATGACGGCCGTATTTGTCTGACCTATCCGATCGACGATAAAGTTCTTCTTGGGACCACCGACCTGCGCATCGATGACCCAGATGACGCGCGGTGCGAAGACTTCGAAATTGACTACCTGTTTGAAGCACTGCGCAATGTTATGCCAGCAATCGATGTCAACAGAGATCAAATTGTCTTCCGCTATTCTGGCGTTCGCCCGCTACCAAACAGCGACCAAGCGGCCGTGGGACGCGTCAGCCGCGACCATGCGATCGAGGTTGACGAGTCCGATGAAACATTAGCAATACCCGTCTTTTCTCTTGTTGGCGGCAAGTGGACGACGTTTCGCGCCTTCGCCGAGCAAGCCGTCGACCAAATGCTCCCGTATCTCAAGCGCGAGAGACTTGCCTCAACTGAAAACCTTGGGATTGGTGGGGGCAAAGCCCTGAGCGATGGCTCCGAGCCTGTCGAAGAAATCAATAAAGTAGCCGCGACCTACGGAATAGAAAAACAGGTCGTTGAAAAACTATACACCAAATTCGGAAACGTACCTGACCTCTACACAAATGTTGCACGTCACGGCGGACAGCAGCCGGTGGCGTCAATCGACGGATATTTCGTTGGCGAGATTTCATACCTGGCCGAATGCGAACAGGTCGTCCACCTGACGGATCTGTTGTTGAGACGAACAACCATCGCATTTAACGGCCTCATAACAAGGCCGGCACTTGAAGAGCTTGCAGGAATTGTCGGATCGGTTCTGGATTGGGATGACGAGCAACGTGATGCTGAAATTGAGAATACTCAAGCCGAACTATCCAAGGACAACGGTGTTGTTTTGACGTCGACCGCAACTCCCCAGAACGCATCTGACTGATGCATCAGGCACGGCAGCCTAGCGTTCCTGCATGCCCGTCATATGTAAGCGCGCCTCATCACTGCGATAATAGGCAAGATAGTATTCAACCGGTTCGCCGCTTTCCAATAGCACCTTCGATTCAATCGCCAACAGGGGATGGCCGACAGCAACATCCAAACTCTTCGCCTGTTTGGTGTCAGCAGCTACCGCATCAATCCAACGCTCCGCCTTTTTAGGTATCAATCCATAACGACGGCGGATGACTTCGTAGAGAGACTTGTCTTTGAGATTGGCGGCTTCCAGACCCGGCGCCAGACGATCTGGAATCGCGGATTGAACGAGAATCCTGGGCACGCCATTCACGGAGATAATCCGCCTAATCCGGACAATGGGCTCATCGCCTTTGATCTCAAGCATATCGCGTTCGATATCATTTGGATCAATCGTTATCTGTTCTAGTATTTCTGAAGTAAGCCGCTGGCCTTTTGCAATGATCTCGCTGGAAAAGCCAACAGTTGTACCGATATTCGATTCTTCTTTATGGGGCGAAACATAAGCGCCGCTTCCCTGAACGCGATAGATAATCCGGTCAGCGACCAGATCACCCAAAGCTTCACGCACCGCGGTTCGTGAAACACCGTAGATCCGGCACAGCTCCTGCTCGATCGGAAGCTTGGCATTGGCAGCAAATTCGCCGCCGACAATACGATGATGAAGATCGTCACGCAGCTGCCGCCACAGAGGACGGCCTGGCTGCCTTACGAGTTTCTCGATCGTATTGATGGTCAATTGACTACCCTTGCCGACTTTTTGTGGTTGCGCGTTCGTATCGGCCAAACATAACTTGTCGGTCATATTGATTTTTCGAGCCGTAAACTGAGCGACGAACCAATTGCCCGGTCCACTACGTTATATTACGCGGCGAGTTTATAGCTTTGCAAGCACTCGGAAGAAATCGCCTTTCGTTTACCAAGCCTACTTTGTCGCAAGCAAGTACGACCGCCCACCAAACCAAATGCTGTTGTCTTAACTCACACATTAGTTCTTTCGATCTCGGGCTCACAGCAGGTCAGCACGCGGGTTGCAGACCGCAACAAATTGAACAACGACAACATCGCAACGACAGATGCTACCGGAGAATTCTAAACGCCGCTACCAATGGGCAGAAAGTGCATCCGCTAAAGCCGTAAACCGTCTATATCGTTCCTCATACATCGACTGCCGTTGAAGATTTGGTTCAAACCTTTTGGCAACTCTTACCATCCCCGACACTGCATCAGCTATGCTCTTGTGCGCGCCAATACCAACCGACGCCATGATGCAGGCACCGTGCGCGCCCATCTCCTGGCCATCAGCGATCTCGACTGGCATGCCAAGCGCATCGGCAAACATTTGCGCCCAGACGTCACTTCGTGCTGCTCCACCGGCAAGGCGTACAACGTCTGGCTTGATAGCTGTGTCGGCTCTCAGAAGGTCACAAACATGGGCCTTGTGCGCGAACACAATTCCTTCATATACAGCGTAAACGAGGTCCGCTTTTTCGTCGCTTGCACTTGCACCAATAAAGCTTGCCCGCGCGTTGTTCGGCCCGCCATACAGATACGGGAAAAACGTGATCTGCGAGGGCTTGTCACGCCGGTTGGCAACCATGGCATTGCATAAATCGTAAATTGATTTGCCTTCTTTTTTGGCGCGGTCCTTATCGGCTTCCAACAACCTCTGGCACATCCACTCGAGATTGCTGGCCGACGTCGCCGTGGCTTCGCAAGCGAGATATTGATTGTCGATTGGGTAGGGCATCTGCAAGAACGGCAATGGTGCCGTCTGCGGTTTTTTATGGACGAGGTTATTGATGCTCCAGGTGCCGGCAACAATCGATGCCTGACGGGCGTCCGTCACACCTGACGCAAGCGTCGAAGCGACGATATCAATCGCACCGCAAATAACCGGTGTGCCCACCTGCAGTCCGGTTTGGCGAGCCGCTTCATGCGTCACCTCACCAGCAATCTGATCAGAGTCGATTAACGGCGGCAGTTTTTCAATCCACGCGCCAAGCCCAAGCCGGTCCATCAATTTACGCGCATATTCACCGGAGCGCATGTCGAGCAAACCGCCGATAGCAGCGTCTGTGTAATCTGTCGAAACAGATCCGGTAAGCCGCAACTTCGTGAAGTCCTTACACTCGATAATGTAGCGAGTTCTGCGCGCGACTTCCGGCTCGTGCTTTGAAATCCAACCAAGAAGTGTCA
>JAJFHI010000347.1 GCA_021775715.1 Hyphomicrobiaceae bacterium
ACCTACCTGTTCTGACCGGGCACCCACAAGACATCCCCCGCACCGTGGTTGTTCACGTAGCGGCTGGCAACAAACAGGTAATCCGATAAGCGATTTATATACTTCAATGCCGCCTCGCTGACGGGTTCGCCCTCGGTTGCAGCCAACGTCACCATATGGCGTTCGGCCCGCCTGGAGACCGTACGTGCGACATGCAATGCCACAGCCGACGGTGTCCCACCCGGCAAAACAAATGACTTTAAGGGTTCCAACTCTTCGTTCATCTCGTCAATCTTCTGTTCCAGAAAATCGACCTGACCACCCGTTATGCGCAGCGGCTCATACTCAAGTTTTTCTCCGCGATCTGGCACGCACAGGTCGGCACCTAGATCAAAAAGATCATTTTGAATGCGGGCAAAGTGCAGATCCAGCTCTTTGTGGTCTTCGCCCAGCGCCAGACGCACCTGACCGAGCACAGCGTTGGTTTCATCCACTGTACCGTAGGCCGCAATTCGAATGTGATCCTTGGCAACGCGTTCGCCGGTACCAAGACCTGTCGTGCCAGCGTCGCCCGTGCGTGTATAGATTTTGTTGAGTTTGACCATTTGCAGAACCTGATGCTGATGGTGGGCATAGTCGGGAAAGACCGGCGTCACCCTAGTTGGACGGCAGGCCCGGTCAAGCGCGTTCGCTTCAGCGCCTACCAATCGGCCTATATCTATCGGCTAACGACGGCGTAGCCGATGATCACCAAAATGGCGAAGAATTGCAGACCAATCCGCCAGCGCATTAGCTTCTGACTGAGGTTGGGACTTTTGCCACGTAATAATGTCCAGAGGCCGAGCACAAGGACAACGATCACTGCCAAAACTGAGATCGTAGTCAAATGGTACAAAACAGAATGCATAAACGGCCTCTCGCGATCGTCCGGGGCATTGCGGAAAAACCCCGTTTTACAGGACATTAGGCGAAGGTCAGGTCCACGCAGGATTAAATGTCCTTCACGTTTGGAAGAACCCGCGTGCAAACGATTGCTTCGCGCCACAAATGCCGCAATTGTAGGGCCAAGAATCAGTGCCGACAGATGGTTGATTGCCTCAGCGTGCCTCGGGAACAGCCCTGGCAAAAATTGAGGTTGTTTAACGCTGCATTGAACCCTGGTCGCTATACTGGACTGCCTAAATGCCCGGACGTGGTTGCATGCGCATCCAGCAAGCCGGGACAAAATCTAATTCAAAATCTAATTGGTGTTTATTGGTACGAGCTCAAACAACAATGCGGTCCCCGTTCCGCCATCGTCCGGAAAGCAGCGTACGAACGTTGCAGGCCGGATGGCGGACAAACGCCGCGCGGGCTCTAGGCTTGACGTTTGGCCTGGCTGTGTTCGCAGGAGCTGCAATCTGGTCAAACCTTCCTGCCTTCGCACAGAATAAAATCGACCGCGAACAAGCCGAGCGCAAATTGCGCGAGGGGATCAAGGAACTCGATTCAAAATCAGAAAAGGCCTCGCAGCTTAAGTATGGCGTTGGTCAGATTGAGCTCGAGAGCAAGAATATCAACAAGCGCCTTCAAGAAACGGCAGCTTTGATCAAACGAAGCGAAGCGCGCATGACTGACATTGAGCTCCGAGTTTCGGAACTCGAAGAACAAGAACGCCTCGTGCGTGGATCACTTAGCCAGCGTCACGGTGAAATCTCAAAACTGCTTGGCGCATTGCAGCGCATGGGCCGCAACCCGCCACCTGTGATGGTGACACGGCGCAAAGATGCATTGAAAATGGTACGCAGCGCGATGCTCTTATCAGCTGCATTTCCTAGTTTGAGAAAACAAGCACTCGCCTTGTCGACCCGACTTAATAACCTCGTCCGCGTTATGGATGACATCCGCAACGAAGGCGCAAAGCTGAAAGCTGAAACGGAAAAGCTCAATGCCGCGCGCGTGAGACTGGCCGGTGTGATGCAGGTTAAAAAACAAACACTGCTTGAACGCCAGACGGAACTGAAAAAAGTACGCGAAGCGACAGCACTGATAGTGCGCAACGTGAGCGACCTCAACGAATTGATCGTCAAGCTCGACAACAACGTTGAACGCAACACACAGCTTGGCCAGTACGACGCCGAGCTTAAAAGACAGCGTGAGGCTGGCGGGGATGGTGAACGGCCTAAAATACCAAAAGCGATCGCAGAAGCACCCCCGCCGAAGGTAATTGGTGACAAGGTCGCCGTTATTGTTCCGCCCAGCCGGGATCAAATCATAGAAATCGCGCCGCCAAGCAACGGCCTTGGTATGGGCAATCCAGAGCGAATCACACCCGCAAAACCATTCTACAAGACGCGCGGCCAACTACCTTTACCGGCCAGTGGCCGTCGCATTATCTCTTTTGGCGAAAAAACCCAGTCCGGCAGCCGGTCGAAGGGTATGGTTCTTGAAACGCGGTTCGCCGCCCAGATCACGTCTCCGTCAGATGGCTGGGTTGTTTATGCTGGAAAATTTCGCAGCTACGGCAAGCTCTTGATCATCAACGCTGGCGACGGCTATCATATCTTATTAGCTGGTCTGTCGAACATCGACGTTGAGCCAGGACAGTTTGTGCTAGCAGCAGAGCCCGTCGGTACCATGAGTTCCCCAAATTCGGGGCAGACAAACGCAAGCAATGAAACTTCGCCGGTTCTTTACATCGAATTTCGTAAAGGCGGCAGCCCGATTAATCCCGACCCATGGTGGGTCGCCAGTCATCAGAAGGCATCATGAAAATGCGCAAGACTGACTTCGCGTTCTGGACATTTCTCCTGATGACCGGCCTCGCCGGCGCCACGACAGTCCTTAACGTAACCCAGACGTACTCAGCCACAGCATCCAACTCGGACCTATACCGTCAGCTTGATCTGTTTGGCGACGTCCTCGAGCGCGTTCGCTCAGACTATGTCGAGAAGCCCGACGATACGGCACTGATTGAATCGGCCATCAACGGCATGCTGACATCGCTTGATCCACACTCGTCGTATCTGTCGCCAAAGCACTTCCGTGACATGCAGGTCCAGACCCGCGGTGAATTCGGTGGTCTTGGTATCGAAGTGACAATGGAAAACGGCATCATCAAAGTGGTGGCACCGATCGACGACACACCGGCCGACAAAGCTGGACTGCTCTCCAATGACCTCATCACACATCTCGATGGCGAACAGATTATCGGACTGACACTGGAACAGGCCGTCGAGAAGATGCGCGGTCCGGTCAATACTCCACTCATCATCACGATTGTTCGCAAAGGCAAAGATGAGCCGTTTGATGTTAAGGTTGTTCGCGACATCATTCGCATCAACGCTGTGAAGGCACGTGCGGAAGACGACGTTGCCTACATCAAGGTCTCGACATTCAACGAGCAAACACACAGCAACCTCGTGCGCAAGGTCGACGAACTGAAGAAAAAAATCGGTGGCAAGCTTAAAGGCTACGTTATCGATCTCAGAAACAACCCAGGCGGTTTGCTCGATCAGGCGATCGCTGTTTCCGATGACTTCCTTGAGCGCGGTTCGATCGTTCTCACCAAAGGTCGTAACAACGAGGAAACGCAGCGCAGCCAGGCGCGCCCCGGCGATATCACGGATGGCAAGAAGATTGTCATCCTGATCAACGGCGGTTCCGCCTCCGCTTCAGAGATCGTCGCCGGCGCTCTGCAGGACCATAAGCGGGCCACCGTCATGGGCACGCGCTCGTTCGGCAAGGGTTCGGTGCAGACCATCATCCCTCTGGGTGCCAACGGTGCAATCCGCCTGACAACGGCGCGCTACTACACACCGGCTAACCGTTCGATCCAGGCAAAGGGCATTGTGCCAGAGCTGAAGGTTGAGCAGGAATTGCCGGAAGAGCTTAAAGCGAAAGCCAAAAAGATTGAACCTCGTGGTGAGGCAAGCCTGCGCGGCCACCTCAAAACCGAAGCCAAAGACGGCAAAGAAGAGTCTGGCTCATCGGCCTACGTGCCACGCGAGCCTGAGAAAGATACTCAGCTTCAGTACGCTTTGAAGTTCCTTCGCGGTCAGCTTTCCGAAGCTGAGATTGCCAAGAACCGCCAGCCAGTGCCGGCGACGACGGCAAAAGCTGAGACCAAAAAAGATGCAAAGAAAGAGCCTGAGAAAGCCAACTAATAAACATTTGGTGGCAGCTCTCTGAGCCATTAAAACAATCGGGCGTTGTCTTCGGACGGCGCCCGTTTTTTTCGCCCGACGGCCTCGCAAAAAACCAAGCGGAAACCATGAGCAAAAATAATAAAATTATCGATCGCGAAAGCCTGCCCTACCGCCCATGCGTCGGCATAATGGTGCTGAACGCCGATGGCCTCGTGTGGGCCGGCCGCCGAGTCAAAGGCAAAGACCTGAAAAACGCACCTGAAGGCGTGACGACCGGCGGCTGGTGGCAAATGCCCCAGGGCGGCATCGACGACGGCGAAGACCCAAAGCTTGCAGCCCTTCGCGAGCTTGAAGAAGAGACAGCAATTAAGAACGTCGAAGTAATTGCCGAAAGCAAGGGCTGGCACAATTACGATCTTCCACCAGAGCTGCTAGGCCTCGCCTGGAAGGGCCGCTTTCGCGGGCAAAAGCAAAAGTGGTTCGTAGTCCGCTTTTCCGGCGCCGACAACGAGATCAATCTCGTGCCCGAAGACGCCAAACACAACATCGAGTTCGACGCTTGGAAGTGGGTTGCCATGGATGAGTTGGTTGACCTGATCGTACCATTCAAACGCGATGTCTATGCCGCGGTGGTCGACGAGTTCGCGCATTTGGCACGGTGAGTTCATCCCGCAGATGCTGGTCACATGAACACATGATAACTGTCGTCGCCGTAGAGCCCATTGGGTGAAAGAGACTCCAGGTTCTTGTCGGCGATCAAGACATCATAATTTCCAGCCTGACATGGAATGCGCGTGGCGTCCGGGAAATAGTTGGCGGAGCCATCTTGAATGTAGAACTGAAAATAATTGGCAAAGATTTCAAGTTCGTGTTTCAAAAATGACCTCAGTATCCGGCTGCCAATGCAGCGCTACCGCTTCGGCCAGGCCCACGCTGGGACCTCTTCCACCTCAAGCGTCGTTTCCCCCAGTTCTTTTCTGAGCGCATAGACCGCAGTGCCCTCCTTACCCGAAAGCGTATCGACAAGAGCTGCGGCGTGCGAAACGACAATCACCTGCGACCGCACAGCAGCATCTGCAATCAGACGGCCCAGCGGTGCCAGAAGTTCAGGATGTAAGCTTGTCTCCGGCTCGTTGAGCACAAGCAATGATGGCGGACGTGGTGTCAGAAGGGC
>JAJFHI010000348.1 GCA_021775715.1 Hyphomicrobiaceae bacterium
AGCATCATGATGCCGTCGACCATGATACCAACATGGCCTTTCCAGAAAATCAGATCACCTCGGCGCAAACCTTCAAGATCGTCCGGCACGAGCACACTTGAGCCAATTTCGTTCTGCTGCATATCCGTGTCACGCGGAGGACGGTACCCAGCCGCTTCAAGCGCCACTTGCACAAGGCCCGAACAGTCCAGCCCAACGCGTGTGCGGCCGCCCCACAGATAAGGCGTGCCAATAAAGCGTTCGGCGACTTCCACGAAGTCTTTTGCGTATCGGTCGAGCGTTGCCAAGTGACGAGTGACTACAAAACCACCTGTCTTTAGCTGACAGTACTCGTCGACCTCCTCGACGACACTGACTTCAGTGTTGATGCTCAAGTGAGCCAAGGGTGGCGTTTTGATTGTCGCAGACGGGTAAACAAATGTTCCAATCGATTTCACGCGATGAGTTGCCGGCATGATCTCAGGCGATAACGTATCACTCGGGACATAGCCAACGTAGTGGTCGCGCTTCAGCTGTACCCACGACCATCCGTTCTTTTGTTCGTAAACCATTACGGTTTCGCCGAACAGCGCTTCTGTCTCAAGACCGCATAGCGGTTCTGGTCTCAATCGAATGGGAACGGATGCACGGCGAACTTGCGCGGGCGTGCCGTCGACAAACTTACGAGCGATGACTTTGCCGTCGAGCATTGCCGCAGCAAGGTCTGCGCGAAACAAATTGCGCCGCGGATCAATCTGCCGGATTGGTGGTGGTTTTTTTGACGCCGTCACATCTGAGTTGGCTTCGCGTTCAGTCGCAACGATCGACTCCGTGACGGCCGCACTTAAAGGTGGCGGTGTTTTTTCCGTCTCTGTGGTCACGTCCCCACCTCCTGTTTCAGACAAGTGTATAGCGCACGTGCAGCGTGTGGCTCACCACCCTTTATACCGAGTGGTGCTGCCGCCGGACGCCAGCCGTAAAGATCAACGTGGGCAAAACGATGTGCTTTTTTAACAAACCTTTGGAGAAACAACGCCGCCGTTATCGCGCCGGCAAATGGACCGCTGGAAATGTTGTTCATATCCGCTACAGAACTCTTCAGTGTCCGGTCATAGTCGGTCCATAGCGGCAGTCGCCAAACCGGATCTCCAATCGTGAAGCCCGTTTTGGTAACAGCGCCTGCCAGCGCATCATCATTCGTGAAGAAGCCTGGAAGATCCGGACCAAGCGCCACACGCGCTGCGCCTGTCAATGTTGCCATCGAGATCAGCGTATCAGGTGCCTCTAGGTCGGCAAGCGCCAGTGCGTCTGCCAATACCAGCCTGCCCTCTGCATCTGTGTTGCCGATTTCAACGGTCATGCCTGTCCGGCTTGTGAGTACATCGCCTGGACGGAATGCGTTCGCGGACACGTTGTTGTCGGCCGCCGGAATGAGAATTCGCAGCGTGACCGGCAACTTCTGTGCCATGATCATGTGCCCAAGTGCCAGCACCGCTGCAGCCCCTCCCATATCCTTCTTCATTAAAATCATGCCGGCTGCCAGTTTCAGATCGAGGCCACCGGTATCAAAACAAATGCCCTTGCCAACTAACGTCACCGTCTTGAGCTTGCTGTTTTGCCCTTTTGGCTTCCACCTCAGGTCGATAAGTCTTGGCGGACGGTCACTGGCCCGGCCGACAGCGTGGATCATCGGGAAGTTTTGCGCCACCAGGTCATCACCAACGATCGCTGTGACCTTGGCGCCATGATGCTTGGCTAGTACCCGAACAGCTTCCTCGAGTTCAGCCGGGCCAAGGTCACAGGCTGGCGTGTTGATCAGGTTACGGCCGAGCCACACGGCCTCTACGACACTTCGCACTTCTGTTGCATCAACATCTTCTGGGAGCACGAGGCGGCAGGACTTCGTTGCGTCCTTACTTTTGTATTTGACAAAGTTATAGGCACCAAGGCCCCACGCGATTGCGCCAAGCACTGCATCTTCAATCGGCATGGCTAGCTTGTATATGCCAGCAGGTAGCGCGCGTGGAAGTTGACCAATCAATAGCGCGGAAGGCCCGCTTGGTCGGCCCTCAGAGCCATCGCCAAGTCCAAAGATCACACCGGCAATACCGCTGCCGTCGTTGTGAGGAACAACGAGGTGATGGCCGGCCGTTGCCTTGAAGTCGTGGGCTTTGAGCCAGGCGTCTGCCTGATCGGGAAGTCCCGGGATTGCCGTCAGATCATCTGACTTGCAACAGCACCATATAGGCACCGCTTCAGTTTTACTGTCGGCGACATATACGTCGTCAAATCCCATGTGACTTTTCCTTCCCTCATACGTTCGCGCTCACATGACCGACTCACGGTCGGGCCACGTGGCCATTGCGCACCTTTAGCACTCAGTATCCACCGAGGTTAAGGCTTTGTTGACCGCTGTCTCAGAAACTAACACTCAGAGTGAGAGATTCGCATTTTGCGATTAAGGGGAAATACAGCAATGGCACAGGTCACCGCCAAGGTCGCCACAATGAGGAAGTTGCGGATTGTTCCGCTAATGGTTGCCTTGACAACCAGCCTTATGGCCAGCGCATGTGCGCAGGTTGGTAGCGATTTAACACCTGGCTTTCTAGCGGCCGAGGCCAAAAGTGAGACACCTGACAATCGTTCGGACTTGCAGAAAGCCACCGAGTACTGGGGTAAGCAGTTCGCCAAATCACCGAATGACCCAGACGCCGCGCTGTCCTATGCCAGGAACCTAAAGGCAATGGGCCGTAAGAAACAGGCTTTGTCCGTTCTGCAGCACGCGCTGAAAACGCACAGCGATAAACCTGACCTTGCTTCAGAGTATGGTCGCCTGGCTTTGGAACTCGGTAAACTGAACGTCGCAGCAAAAGCCCTGGCTCATGCCGACATTGCTGGCAATCCGAACTGGAAAACTATTTCTGCGCGCGGTGCCCTTCTAGCACGTCAGGGCAAATACAAAGAAGCGATCCCCGAATTTGAACGTGCTCTGGCCCTATCCGAGGGCAACCCGTCCGTGCTCAACAACCTCGGAATGGCCTATGTACTGAGCGGCGATCCTTCGACTGCCGAACGCTATCTCCGCCAGGCTCTAGCCAGCGATGGCACCAACGCCAAGGTGCAAAAGAACCTGGCGTTGGCCCTTGGTCTGCAAGGTCGCTATGCCGAGTCAAAGCAGGTTGGTGGATTGGCGCAAAACCGGCATTCCGCTGATTCCGACACAGAAACCTTGCGCCAGCTGGTGCGCCTACCGGCCAAATCCGCGCCGATTGCTGCACCAAGCGTTGCAGTGGCCAAGGCACCAACACCGGCAAATGTCACAGCGCCTCAGCTAAAGACTGCTACGTTAGACGACACACATGAAAAATGGGACAAACTCGTTGCGATGGCCAAGTCATCGCCACCGGTCGATCTGCGCGGCCCATCCCAATAAGGCTTAAACAAACACCGCCGACCGACGGCTGTGTCTAAGAAAATTCAAACCGCAAAAATCCAAATCCGCATGTCCGTCCCGGACATGCGGATTTTTATAGGGTACGTGAAAATTATTGACCCGCTAGGGCCGGGGCACGATTGAGTTCCAACGGAGTGACGTTGGTGGTTCCTTGCGGTGGTACAGGGTGGGGTTGGTGGAGTTTGTTTTGCCTCACGCGCCGTACCGGGTGCTATGGCACCCTGGCGCTCCGGCGGGGCGCTGCAACGCGACTGGTCGCGGTGCTCCCCGGCCTCTGGCATAAACGTTTTCCCTTGCTCGCTTTGTCCGGAGCACACAGGCGAGCAGTCCTGCAGCCAGCCGAGTGAATACCGCAAGATGTTCCCGTAGGCGAGACCGCTGTTGCCGCTTGCTCAATGTCAGCGCTTGGCACCCGGGTGCGATGATGCGAGCAGGCCCGCAACCTGCCGAGTAACCACAGCAACGAACCGCGTGAGTTCACAACCGCCTTGTCTCAAAAAGGAAAAAGCCCCGATCCGAAGATCGAGGCTCTACGCGACACTAGCTTGTTTGGCTGTCTGGGCTTGGGTCTTGAGCGCAACTGTGATGGCGCTACCAAACCGACAACCTGGTTAGAAGCTCGTACTCATGATCGTGATGGCCGCGGGACCGAGAATGATCATGAACAGAACTGGAAGGAAGAAGATAATCATTGGCACTGTCAGCTTCGGTGGAAGTGCTGCCGCCTTCTTCTCAGCATCTGACATGCGCATATCTCGGTTTTCCTTGGCCATGACGCGCAGCGCCTGGCTGACAGGTGTACCGTAGCGCTCTGCCTGAATGAGAGCGGTTGCAACAGCTTTAACGCCTGGGATTCCCGTTCTTTTGCCGAGGTTCTCAAACGCCATCCGCCGTTCAGGCAAGTAAGATAGCTCTGCTGTTGTCAACGACAACTCTTCCGCCAATTCGATCGACTGGCTAGCTGCTTCCTTGGAAACCTTGCTGAACGCCGCTTCGACAGACATACCCGACTGCACACAAATCAACAGCATATCGAGGGCATCCGGAAACGCCTGCTTGATCGAAGTTTGGCGCTTTTGAATGATGTTCTCGAGAAAGATGTTCGGTAGATAAAAGCCGATAAAGGCAACGCCGACGCAGATCAAAATCTTGATAGCGAACGGATAGCTCAGGTTGAGAACGAAGAAGACGTAAAGCATGGAAAAAGCGAATAGAAGGATCGGTCCAGCGCCGCGGAAGAAGAGATATGTGATAACCGGAGCCTGACCACGAAAGCCCGCCATCTTTAATCGTTCACGTGCAGCGTTGGCGTCAAATCGTGACGTCAAATCAAGCTGATCAACGATCTGTTGCATGAACCCCTTTGGCTTCTCACGCAGACGCGGGTTTGTCCCGGTGGTATTGAATTCAGCCATTCTAGCTGCACGCAGCTTGTCACGCTCAAGAGCCATGACCTTCATGCGTTGATCAATACGATCGCGCGACAGAAGAGGCAATGCAATCGTGAGAACCGTTGCGAAAGCCGATATCGAAGCCAATATCGTCACAATGAATTCTGGGCGCATTAGCGTGTCGATTAAATCGGTCATTGGGATTGCTCTATTCTAACGGACTTTTTCATTGAACTTGTTCGCAAGCAGACCCTGCCTACCAGGATCGACCAACGGCTAATACTTGAAGTTGATCATTTTTTTCATCATGAGAATGCCGCACGTCATCGATATGATGCCGGCAGCAACGATGAGGTTGCCAGTTGAAGTGACAAACAACGGCATGATGTAATCGGGCGTCACCAAGTAGAGCATAAGCGCCACACCGGGTGGCAGAGAGCCCAACACCATCGTCGATGCTTTGGCTTCAGACGACAGCGCCTGCACCTTCATTTGCATCTTGACGCGATCGCGTAGAACGCTCGACAGGTTGCCCAGCGCTTCAGATAGGTTGCCACCGGCAGACTGTTGGATACCGATAACAATCGTCAAAAACCGCACTTCCGGCAAAGGAACACGGTTGGCCATGCGGTCCAAGGCTTCGCCAAGAGGAATACCGACACGCTGCTGTTCCACGACCTCTTTGAATTCTGAACAGATAGGTTCGGGGCTTTCGCGGGCAATAATTTGCAAGCATTCATTCAGTGGCAAACCTGACTTAACACCGCGGACAATGACATCCATTGAGTTGGCAAGTTCTCTCAGGAATTTGTTCTGGCGACGCTTCGTCGCTTTTGCAACGAACCAGCGCGGCAAGCCAAAGACACCCACAAACGCGCCAATCACTCCTGCGATCATGCGCAAGCCACCGGCGTCGAGCGAAATAAAAATAAAGACGCCAACCACCGCTCCGCAAACGCACGACAATATCCAGTAGGTCTTTGTTGTGATTTTCAAACCAGCCCGCTCAAGTCGAAGCCGTAGCGTGATCTTCTCGTCCTTGCTCTTGC
Source organism: Hyphomicrobiaceae bacterium (assembly GCA_021775715.1). Lineage (GTDB taxonomy): Bacteria > Pseudomonadota > Alphaproteobacteria > Rhizobiales > Hyphomicrobiaceae > JAJFHI01. The sequence goes on from JAJFHI010000348.1 coordinate 5,874, forward strand.
GCTCATCGATCTCTTTCAGACTATCGGCCACAGCTTTTCTACGATATGTGGCGGTGTCCTGAGCCGCGCGAACCTGAAGCTTTTTCGACCGACCTTCGGTCACACTCGCAAGGCGTTTATCTTTGCGGCGATCTCCCGATAGTAATGGCGACAGGATCGCAAACGCGATCCCGGCAATAGCCAGAGCTGCAAAGGCTGCAATGGTGATTTCGGAAAACAAGATACTAGCCATTCTGTTCACCTAATGGGTTGCCGTTATCATCCACGACTTCAGAGCGAGCCAAGGCTTCAGCCAGACGTTCATGCTCTTTGTAGTATTCTGCGCGTTCCCACATACGCGGACGCGAGATGCCCGTTGATCTGTGGCGGCCCGTCAATTTGCCGTTCGCATCTTCACCCTGAACTTCATAGACGACGAGGTTTTGCAAAGTAACAACGTCACCTTCCATACCGAGCACTTCGGTAATGTGGGTGATTTTACGTGAACCGTCACGAAGACGAGACGCCTGAACGATAATGTCGATCGAACCGGTGATCATTTCGCGGAT
>JAJFHI010000349.1 GCA_021775715.1 Hyphomicrobiaceae bacterium
CCATTATCAAAGTCGGACTGACGAGCATCCTCGTGGTGGCGATTGCCGAGATCTCGAAGCGGTCATCATTTTTTGGTGCGTTGATTGCTTCCCTGCCGCTGACGTCAATCCTCGCCATGATCTGGCTTTACGCCGATACGCGCGATCCGGAGAAAATCGCTAGTTTTGCGAGCGACGTCTTCTGGCTGGTGCTGCCGTCTCTGATCTTGTTTGTCGCGCTACCACTCCTTCTTCGGGCTGGCCTTGGCTTTGTGCCAAGCCTTCTAATAGCGTCTGCACTGACCATTGCTGGCTACTTCCTGATGGTGTTTGTCATGCGCCATTTCGGTATGACGGTCTAACACCCGGAAGGTTTGTTCCCCGATTGAGTTGTCCTGCGCTGGTATGTGGACGTGACACACGCCCGGATAGCGGGTAATCGAAACCGCAATGCTACACATCAACGACCTCACATATCGAATCGAAGGCAAACAGATCTTCGACGCTGCAACGGCTGGGATACCCTCCGGGCACAAGGTGGGGCTTGTCGGACGCAATGGCTCCGGTAAGACCACGCTCTTAAAGCTGATCCTCGGAGAGCTCGCGCCTGATGACGGGACGATCTCCACATCGAGATCCGCCAAAATCGGCCATGTGGCACAAGAAGCGCCCGGTGGCGACGACAGTCTAATCGATTGGGTTTTATCGTCTGACACCGAGCGGTCGGCGCTGCTAGCGGAGGCGGAGACCGCAACCGACCCATTGCGCATCTCTGACATACAAATTCGACTAAACGACATCGACGCGCATTCCGCTCCGGCCCGTGCGGCACAGATCTTGGCGGGCCTTGGTCTTGACGATGCCGCCCAGAAACGTCCCTGCCGAGAATTTTCCGGCGGTTGGCGGATGCGCGTGTCGCTTGCCAGCGTACTTTTTCTTGAGCCCGAAATCCTGCTGCTCGACGAGCCGACCAACTACCTTGATCTTGAGGGAACTGTCTGGCTTGAAAGTTATCTAAGAACTTATCCACACACTGTCATCATCGTAAGTCACGACCGGGACCTCTTGAACCAAGCGGTCACCAGCATAATGCATCTCGATAACGGCAAGCTCACGCTCTACACCGGCGGCTACGACGACTTCGAAGAACAGCGCCGCGAAACGCAACGCCTGCAACTCAAGCTCAAGAAGCGCCAGGATGACGAACGCCGGCGCATTCAGACCTTTGTCGACCGTTTCAAAGCCAAAGCGACAAAAGCCAAGCAAGCGCAAAGCCGCGTCAAAGCACTGGAAAAAATGAAGCCAATCGCGGCGGCTGTCGAAAATGGTGTCGCAGAATTTCAATTGCCCGACCCGGAAAGGGCGTTGGCAAGCCCGTTAATGCGGCTTGAAGATGCGACGGCAGGCTACGAGCCCGGAAAGCCCATTCTTGCCAACTTAAACCTGCGCATTGACCAGGACGACCGTATCGCGCTTCTCGGGCAAAACGGCAACGGCAAGTCAACATTTGCCAAGTTGATTGCCCGTCGCCTGCAACCACTGGATGGAACCGTCTATGGTTCAAAGAAAGTCACTGTCGGCTACTTCGCACAGCACCAGCTCGATGACTTAAACCCACGCCAGTCGGCTTACGACCACATCGCCAAACTGATGCCCGACGCGACGGAAGCAAAAAAGCGCGCCAAGCTTGGTAGCTACGGCTTCGGGTTCGATAAGGCCGATACCAAATGTGAGAAACTCTCAGGCGGAGAGAAGGCACGGTTATTGTTGGCAATCACGGCTTTTCACGCGCCGCACCTTTTGATCCTCGACGAGCCGACTAACCACCTTGACGTCGATTCCCGTGAAGCATTAATCCATGCGCTGACGACCTACGAAGGCGCCGTCATTTTGATCAGCCACGACCGACATCTCGTCGAGGCAACGGTCGACCGGCTGTGGCTAGTCGCCGACGGCACCGTCAAACCTTACGACGGAGACATCGAATCCTACCGCGAAACGCTCCTGGCCGAACGAGGCAAGCGTAAAGGCAGCGGCCAAAACTCCAACGGTCAGAACAGCGGCAAAGTCGATCGCGTAGCACAGCGCCGGGAATCCGCTGGACGACGTGCAGAATTGGCTCCGCTCCGCAAAAAGATTGTGGCACTGGAAAAGAAAATGACGCGTCTGGGAAAAGGCATAGCGCGGCTTGATGAGGAGCTTGCAGATCCGGAACTGTATGCAACCAACCCCGACCGTGCGCAGACTGCTGCTAAAGATCGGGGGCAGTTGGTGAAAGACCTCGAGAATTCAGAGAGCAGTTGGCTAGAGGCGACAGAGAAATTTGAAAACGCTGAAAAGCAAGCGGCCGAGTGAACGAAATTCAATCGTTCACGACGTTCTTTATTCTGTCACAAAACAAGAAAAGTGTTAGCGCTGAGGCGCCGATAGTTTAGGAAAAATGCCCATCGTATGGTCAGTCGGAAGAAGCTTGCTGGCCTACGCGGGTAAATTGTTTATCTGTGAAGAGGGCAATCGACACAGTTAAACAGGCCGGCAAGTTTCCTTTCTCAAGAAATTACAAAGTGCTCGAGTCTTAAGAACACATCTCTTGAAGTACTTAGGCTGGTTCAGTTGACACTTTGGTTGCGCTCGACCCGCGCCTGGAATTTTTTATTCGGGCGACCGGTCCTCTTTTGGATCCAAGGAAACTTCCAAAAGCAGCCGGTCACAAATAACAACCGGGGCCTTGCGACGCCCGCTGATTTCGCGAAATTTGATAATACCGAAGCTCTCAAGCCGCCGAAGTGTGAGTGTCAGGCTTGCCTTCGGCCGACCTGACAAACGCGCCAGTTCAGCCACCGACTGTGGCTCACTTTTGCGGATCAGATTGAGAAGCCAAAGATTTCGGCCCGACAGCAGGCGCGTTAGTTTATCCAGGGAAGTCAAAGGGATTGGCATCGTTCCAAACTGAACGCCGCCTTTCTTCTCTTCGAGCGGATCTACGCCTGTGGCGTCAAGATCAGGCGGAGTAACTTCAACGCGTAAAACTCGTTGATTTTCCATTTGTAAATCCCATATCGCCCGCAATTCGCATGAACGGCGCACTGCTTGTTGCCGATCTTGCACGGATTGACCCGTTATATCGTCACAAGTTGATTTACTAATTGAACGGGCGTGGGAGTTCAAAGGATCACTCAGTTATCGCGATTATTAGATATTTCTTCCTGTCCAACGCGCCTCGGGGAGAAAACGCGCCCCCCGCAATGGCCCGATGTAGGCATAAACCCAAACTCTACAGGGTTCACCGTTGTAAAGAGCTGCCGCAACCGGCCGTCTCACGAATTCAGGTGATGGAAAGCCATCGACACTGGATTGGCTTGGCTCAACGCCCTCGTAGAGATCAAGCCAGGCAAACGTGCGATCCGGATCAAACAGCGTGATGATCTCGCCCTGTACCGCCCCACCGCCATGAACTATCACAAGCCCCGGATATTGGCCGAGATCATAGAGCTTACCAGGCATCGTAGCTGGCCCGACAGACGTGCTTTCGGCGCGAAGCCGATCGCGCTCCGTTTGGCCTAAATTACCCGACGCATCGCCCATCAACGTGCCATAGACAAACAGATCGGATGTTGGGTCCGCCATTCCTGAAAGCTAGCCGCTGATTTTTGAGAAATCCGCAATCGTTCTTGTCGCGGTGCGTATCTCAGCCAGAAGCTTTAGTCGATTTTCGCGCAACTTTGCGTCATCGGCATTCACTGTCACGTCGTCAAAGAATTTATCGACGGGCAGGCGCAGCTCCGCCAACGCACGCATGGCACCTTCGAAATTCTCCACATCGATCGCGGCCTTCGTATCAAACTTGACTTTGGCGATCGCCGCCGCCAAATCACGCTCTGCCGGTTCGACCAACAGTGGCCCTTCAGGCGCGCCCGTGAACGAGGTTTTGTCTTTCTTCTCTTCGACCTTCAAGATGTTGGCCGCGCGTTTGACACCAGCCGATAAGTTGGCACCGTCTTCAGTATCGAGGAAATCGGTCAATGCCTGCACGCGCTTGACGACCAGTGCCAGGTCATCTTGTCCACCGAGCGCAAAAACAGCATCGATCAGGTCGTGACGCAGACCCTTGTCACGCAGGTAGACTTTCAGGCGATCTGCAAAGAACGACAGCAGGTCGGCTTCGACCTTGGCATCGTCCCCAATGGCTGTCTTTTTCAACACATGGCTCAATGGCAAGCGCAGATCGTTTTCAAGCAGAATGCGGATGACCCCGAGGGCTGCGCGACGCAACTGATAAGGGTCGCCGGACCCAGTTGGTTTTTCACCAATGCTCCAGAACCCTGCCAGCATGTCGACTTTATCAGCCAACGCGACCGCGATTGAAACAGGTGCTGTTGGCACATCGTCGCCCTGGCCCTTTGGCTGGTAGTGCTCTTCAATGGCACGCGCGATATCTGGTTTTGCTTTGGCAGCCTCGGCATAATACCGGCCCATCAAACCTTGCAGCTCGGGAAACTCACCGACCATGCCCGAAACGAGATCGGCTTTTGCAAGCTGGGCGGCGCGGCGCGCATCTTCCGGATCAGCATCTACACTGCCAGCGATAACGTCGTGGGCCAGATCAGCGACACGCTCGACGCGATCTTTTTGACTACCAAGTTTTTCGTGGAAGGTAATGCCGATAAGGTCTGCCGCCATGTCGTCAAGCGGACGTTTGAGATCCTGCTCCCAGAAGAACTTCGCATCCGCCAAACGGGCGCGAATAACCTTCTCGTTGCCGGCAATAATCTGCTTGCCGCCGTCGGTTGCGATCAAGTTGGAGACACACAGAAACTTCGCGGCCAACTTGCCGGTCTTGGGGTCAGTCAGCGAAAAACACTTTTGGTGCGATTTCATCGCCGTTGTCAGACACTCAGCGGGGACGTCGAGAAACTCGTCATCGAACGAGCCCATCAAAACCGTTGGCCACTCATTCAGACCGGCGTTTTCGTCAAACAAAGCGGTATCGGCAATAAGTGACAACTTGGCTGACTTTGCCAAAGCCTCAGCCTGTTCACCGATCATTGCCGCGCGCTCACTTGACGGCAGCAGAACCTTATTGGCTTTAAGCTTTGTGCCGTAATCTTCAAAGCTTGTAACCGAAAACGGTTCGGAGCTATGGAAGCGATGCCCGCGTGTATGATCACCGCTGTCCACACCGGCGACTTCAAAGTCAACGACCTTGCCGCCCAATAGACACAAAATTGAGTGCATTGGACGCACCCACGCGAAGTCAGACGATCCCCAGCGCATCGATTTCGGCCATGGGAATTTGCGCATCACATCCGGCACAACGTCCGCGATGATCTCACCTGCGGCACGTCCCGGCTTGTTGGTGCGGGCAACGTAGTAGTCACCTTTCTTTGCATCACTCACGACTTCAGCATCTTCAACGGACGCAAGACCAGCCGCTTTCAGAAAACCTGCAACTGCTTTTTCGGGTGCACCAACGCGTGGGCCCTTACGTTCCTCTGAGATCGCGGGTGACATCTCGGGCACGTCGTCGATGGCCAAGGCCAGACGCCGCGGCGTGGCATAGGCTTGGGCGGCGCCCAGCGTCAGACCCTCGGCCTCAAGGCCTGCCACAACAAGACGTTTCAAGTCATCAGCCGCGCGTTGCTGCATGCGGGCTGGAATTTCTTCGGAGAAAATTTCAAGTAGAAGTTCGGCCATGGTTATTGTGCGCCCGCCCCAGAATCCGCAGGTGTATCCGCTGGCGTGTCAACGCCATCACCAATTTCGGTCGGCGGCAGTTCTTCGCCGTAAACAGAAGGCCATACCCATTTAGCAACGTCGGTCGTCGCACCCGTGGCCATCAAATAACCAAGACCAACGATAAGGGCCGCTAGAGCAAAGAAAAACACCTGTTTTTGTTGTCGCCAGAACAGCGCGAACGCCACCACAATCAGCGGCAGGGCAATGACAAGGGCACCAAAGATTTCTGTAGGAATTTGGTCCATTATACGTTTCCTCCGGCTTCTGTTTTCAACCACGCCGCGCAACAGGCCATCGCCAGATTACGCACTCGCAGAATATAGCTCTGGCGCTCAGTCACGGAAATCACGCCGCGCGCATCGAGCAGGTTGAAGATATGCGATGCCTTGATGCACTGATCATAGGCGGGCAGCACCATCAGGTGGCGCTCACCAGCATCGCCTTTTTCCAACAACGACTGGCACTCGCCTTCAGCATCGCGGAAGTGTTGCAGCAATAGCGACGTATCGGCATGCTCGAAGTTGTGGCGGGAATATTCCTGTTCGGCCTGCAGGAAAACATCTCC
>JAJFHI010000350.1 GCA_021775715.1 Hyphomicrobiaceae bacterium
GTGTGCGTTCGGAAGACGTGGCCCTTGGCTTCCAGCGCTTTGCGTTGTTCTGGATAGTCAAACAACTCGCCGTTATACATAACAGCGACACTGCGATCTTCGTTGTAAATTGGCTGCTGACCATCGGCAAGACCGACGATACTTAGACGTCTATGACAAACGCCAACACCCGGCTCAAACAAAGCTCCGTTTTCATCCGGGCCACGATGACGGATGGCATCGGCCATATGTTCAACAACACTGCGATCAAACGATCGTCTACCACAGAGATCGATGATCCCGGCCAATCCACACACGACGCTAATTCCCTCTTGTCGACCGGCCTATAAAACCGGCACAAACTTTATCTTGAAACGACACTCGTCGACTTCGAGTGCCTCTTATCATTGATCCAACAACCACATAACTGTCCGGAAGCTTATACAAAACCCGTTGGCGGCGTTAATTACATCACTGTCATGGGCGTGGTTGCCGACCACACGTTGGCGCTCTATAGGCCAAACCCGGCCAAAACTCAGGTGAAAAGATGGAACGTGCACCGCTAAAAAATCGCGTTACACCGTTTGGTGACATCGTTGCAACCACGGCGCGCGGCACACTTATGGGCAATCGGGGCGGTCGCTTGCACGACACCAACAAGCGGCTCGGGAAACGGCGATGGGTAAGTGCACAATGGATTTGTTGCCAATTGTCGTTCAAAAACCGCCACCGCGAGATCATGAGCGACAAAAGCTACACAGAACTGTTTTTCCTTGATGAGGCAACCGCACTTGGTGCTGGGCATCGGCCCTGTTTCGAGTGTCGCCGGACCGACGCCGTTTTGTTTGCAGACGCGCTAAGTGCGGGAACGAAAAATCGGACGCGATTGAAGGCGGCTGAAATTGACCAGCACCTCCACTCCGCCCGTCTATGTGCCGATGGGACAAAGCGGACGTACATCGCGGACGTCAAAACACTGCCCGCAGGTGTGATGATACGCGCGAATGATCAGATTGTTTTGATCAGGTCAGCCAAGGAGCACTGGTTGTGGTCCGTGACAGGATATCTGCCAATATCGCGGATCAACGGCCAAGTTGAAGTACTAACACCGAAGTCCACGGTCTACGCCATCCACCAAGGTTACAGGCCGTCGGTGCATGTCTCGATTTTGTCGGCTTAAACGCGCGGCTGGGAGGTGTAAACTGGATCCGACTTGTTCGATTTGCGCTTCACCACACGGCGCGGGGCGTCAAGCGCTTCAAACGCACTGTTAATTCGACGCGCCATGGCCGCCATGTATTCGCTCACCTCGGTTGGCAACTTCGCCTGGGCATAGTTGTCGGGGTGGTAGATCTTCGACAGTGCAACGTAGTTTTCGCGGACTTTGTCCCACGGCGACTCACGTTCCACGCCGAGAATGGCGTATGGGTTGAAATTATCGATTTCGCGAAGGCTGCTTGACAAACTGCGTGGGGTTGGCGCGTTGATCAGCTTAACATCCGACAACTGGCTTTTGGCCAGGAAACGCCGTTTGCCGCTATACGGCTCAAATTCAAGAAACATATCCGGCCCGTTGAGCACATCATAAATGTGGCGTACCGCCGAAATGAAGAACTTGCCCTTCAGGATTTCACCATCAACAAGCGTTATTTCAGCGGGAACCGCTGTTTTCTGCTTTGGCGCGCTGCTATCAACTCTATTTCGCTCAAACATGTCAGTCTCTTGCTAGGTCTTGGGTCTGTCTCAAATTGAGACGACGGGCTGGTGGTGTGTGAAACATCGCAAAATCCGTGCAACCCACGCCCAGCCAGGTATCGAGATTTCTCAAGGCCTGTCTTGCGTGCCGGAGAAATTAAGGCCCCCGCGGCTACCCAGCGCGGATATGGCACGCTGGCGGATTGCCGGGGTATATGTTAATCGGCTGCAACTTTTGCGGCGCACAAAGATGCGCTGAAACCGGGATTCCGACACCTATGGACCTTCGTAATATCGCGATTATCGCGCACGTCGACCACGGCAAAACCACGCTCGTCGACGAACTTTTGAAACAATCCGGCGCCTTTAGGGACAACCAGAAGGTCGCCGAACGGGCCATGGATTCCAACGACATTGAGCGCGAGCGCGGTATTACGATCCTTGCGAAATGTACGTCCGTTGTCTGGAAAAACACCCGGATCAACATCGTCGACACTCCAGGCCACGCCGACTTCGGTGGCGAGGTCGAACGCATCCTGAATATGGTCGATGGTGTCGTCGTTCTGGTCGATGCCTCTGAGGGGCCGCTGCCACAGACCAAGTTTGTCGTATCAAAAGCGCTGAAGCAGGGCATGCGCCCGATTGTTGCGATTAACAAGATCGACCGCCCGGATGAACGCCATCAGGAAGTGCTGAACGAGATTTTCGATCTGTTCGCCAACCTGGATGCAACCGACGAGCAGCTCGACTTCCCGGTCTTATTCGGATCCGGCCGCAATGGCTGGATGGCAACTGATCCGGAAGGTCCACAAGACGACCTCGCACCGATGTTCGATTTGATCCTGAAACACGTGCCGCCTCCAACTGTCAACGATGGCCCGGCAACATTGATTGCAACGACCCTGGAGGCTGACCCGTTCCTCGGCCGCATTCTGACAGGCCGCATCACGTCCGGAACCATCAAGCCGGGCCAGCAGCTCAAGGCTCTGACAACCGAGGGCGAACTTGTTGAGAATTTCCGTGTTGCGAAAGTCTTGGCATTTCGCGGTCTC
>JAJFHI010000036.1 GCA_021775715.1 Hyphomicrobiaceae bacterium
TCGTAGACAACCTCCATGCCGCTGTCGCGGGCCCGTACAGCGATTTGCTCGGCGCCATTGGAATGGCCGTCGAGGCCAGGTTTGCCAACGAGGAATTTGAGACGGCGACCCAGCTTGTTGGATAAGGCTTCGACATTGGCGCGAACGGCATCCAACTGACCGTCTTCGGTCTGAGGGGCCGCCTGTGCAACGCCGGTTGGCGCGCGGTATTCGCCGAAGATTTCGCGGAACAACGTTCCCCATTCGCCGGTCGTGACGCCGGCCTTGGCGCAGGCGATTGAAGGCTCCATGACGTTGCGGCCTTCTTTGGCAGCTGATGCAAGCTCCGCCAATGCGGCCTGGGCCGCTTTCTCATCGCGGTCGCTGCGCCATTGTTTGAGGCGACCGATTTGCTCCGCTTCAACGGCTGGATCAACGACCATGATGGCGCCTTCCCCGGCAGACAACGGCGAGACTTCCGTTTCAGTGTAGCTATTGACACCAACGACGACCTGATCGCCGCTTTCGATGTCGCGCAGACGGTTGGTGTTGCTCTCGACAAGCCGGTGCTTCATGTAGTCGATCGCAGCGACAGCGCCACCCATCTCGCCGATGGTTTTGAGTTCTGCGCGGGCTTCGTCTTTCAACGCTTCGACTTTGCGCGTGATTTCTATCGAGCCATCGAAGATGTCGGCGTATTCCAGAAGGTCGGTTTCATAAGCCATAATCTGCTGCATCCTGAGAGACCACTGCTGGTCCCACGGACGCGGTAGGCCGAGCGCCTCATTCCAGGCTGGAAGCTGGACAGCACGGGCACGGGCGTTCTTCGACAACGTCACAGCCAGCATCTCGATCAAGATGCGATAGACGTTGTTCTCAGGTTGTGGCTCTGTCAGGCCCAGCGAGTTGACTTGGACGCCATAGCGGAAGCGGCGGTGTTTGGCATCATCCACGCCGTATCGTTCACGCGTGATTTCGTCCCAAAGCTCGGTGAACGCCCGCATCTTGCAGATTTCCGTCACGAACCGCATGCCAGCGTTGACGAAGAATGAGACGCGTCCAACGACCTTGCTAAAATCTTCAGGTGCCACTTCGCCTGAAGCTTTTACGGTGTCGAGAACGGCCTGTGCTGTGGCCAGAGCGTAGGCGAGTTCCTGGACGGGCGTCGCACCGGCTTCCTGCAGGTGGTACGAGCAAACGTTGGTTGGGTTCCATTTTGGCACTTCGGTCCATGAGAACACGATCGTGTCCTGGATCAACTTCAGCGACGGTTCGGGCGGGAACACATAGGTGCCGCGTGAGAGATATTCTTTGATGATGTCGTTCTGGATCGTGCCGGTCAGTTTGTCGCGGGAAGCGCCCTGTTCATCAGCGGTTGCAACGTAAAGCGACAACAGCCACGCGGCGGTGGCGTTGATCGTCATCGACGTGTTCATCTTGTCGAGCGGAATGCCGTCGAGCAGCGCGCGCATGTCGCCCATATGGCTGACAGGCACACCAACCTTGCCAACCTCGCCCCGCGCCAGCTCATTATCGCTGTCGTAACCGGTCTGGGTTGGAAGGTCGAAGGCGATCGACAGGCCCGTCTGGCCCTTGGCCAGGTTGCCGCGATAGAGCTCATTTGATTTGCTAGCAGTGGAATGGCCGGCATAGGTGCGGAAAATCCACGGGCGGTCCCGTTCAGCGCGGTCACGAGTATCTGAGGATTTTGTTGTTTTCGATGATTTCGTCGCGGTCATGCCCTGCCCTTTGAGTCAACTTTCGTGTGTCGCGCTAAACTAACGGCTTCAGTGGGCAATGCAAAATGGAATTCAGCACCTAAGACAAAAGCCTTAGGCATAGAGATTATTGGCCGGACCATCGTTGGTGATCGAACTCGCGCAGGCGCGCGGACCGACCGGAGATCGGTGGTCCCTCACAATGAAAGTGCATATTGGCGTTTCTAGGCGATAGACGCTTGTTGAGCTTTTGCCTTTTCGGCCCTGCGGTCCATACGGGCGCGATTGGCGCGTGTACGGATGTCCGTTACGTGCGTGTAGAGCCGGACAAGGACGGTCAGCAGAAGCAATGAGGCGATAATGCCAGCCCCGGTTGCCAGGATGAGGTTGGCTTCCTTGTTCGTCGACAGGAAGATTCCGTTCTGGATGAACAGGTATCGGCTGATCAGTCCGCCGAGAAGGAATCCCGGAAAGAACAAGACGGCCATCAGGCTAGACGAAAGTGCCTCTTTCAGAAGGTAGCCAGCCCATGCAGATAGTGCGGCTACAATGAATAGTGTCCACTGGTCGACGGTCATGACGTCGACCATGACTTCTGAAATGATATGCAGTCCGTTGGTCAGGAATTCTAGCATGACTTGCTCTGTCCAATTTTAACCTAATAAGGGCCAGGTTATGCAAAAGGTTAAAAAAACAGTATCCGACCCTTGTTAATAAAGGGTTGATCCGGTAACCACGGCAGCAATTTGCCAACAACATGGTTGACGCGCTGGGACAACAACACGCTTGTTTTTGACGCCACGATGAACTTTAACGGCAAGTAAATTCAAACTTTTCGGCCGTTGGGCTAGATTCTGCTGAGGGAGGCGATTTAAATATGTCGAGCCAGAGCGCTGCGCAAAAAAGTTCGGACGACGCAGTAATGGAGGGCCAGAAGAAGGACCTCTACGAAATTGGAGAAATTCCGCCGCTCGGTCATGTGCCCAAAAACATGTACGCATGGGCTATCCGCGAGGAACGCCACGGCAATCCGGAAGACGCCATGCAGGTCGAAGTTCTGCCGACATGGGAACTGGATAGCCACGACGTGCTCGTCTTCGTTATGGCTGCTGGCGTAAACTACAACGGCGTGTGGGCCTCGCTTGGCACTCCGATCTCGCCAATCCGCGACGTCCACAAAAATCCATATCACGTTGCAGGCTCGGATGCTTCGGGCATCGTTTGGGCGGTCGGGTCGAAGGTTAAGCGCTGGAAAGTCGGCGACGAAGTCGTGGTCCACTGCAACCAGGACGACGGCGACGATGAGGCTTGTAACGGTGGCGATCCTATGGATTCTCCGTCACAGCGCATTTGGGGCTACGAAACTCCTGATGGGTCGTTCGCGCAGTTCTGCCGCGTTCAAGATCGTCAGCTGATGCCGCGTCCGCAACACCTCACTTGGGAAGAATCAGCGTGCTATACGCTCACTCTCGCAACAGCTTACCGCATGTTGTTTGGACACCGCCCACATACCATTAAGCCAGCTCAGAACGTTTTGATCTGGGGTGCATCGGGCGGTCTTGGTTCGTTTGCCGTGCAGCTTTGCGCAACGATGGGAGCCAATGCCATCGGTGTTGTTTCGGACAATGATAAGATCGACTTTGTGAAACAGCTTGGTGCCAAAGGTGTCCTAAATCGCCGCGACTTTAACTGTTGGGGTCAACTGCCGAAGGTCAACACGCCAGAATACAAAGAGTGGTTTGGTGAGGTTCGCAAGTTCGGTAAAGCCATTTGGGATATCACTGGCAAGGGCAATAACGTTGACATGGTGTTTGAACATCCCGGCGAAGCGACATTCCCGGTTTCGACGTTTGTTTGTAAGCGCGGTGGCATGGTTGTCATATGCGCAGGCACTACCGGTTACAATCTGACGATGGACGCGCGTTATATCTGGATGCACCAGAAGCGCGTGCAAGGCTCACACTTTGCACACTTGCAGCAGGCGTCAAACGCGAACAAGTTGGTCTTGGACCGCCGTATTGATCCGTGCATGTCGGAAGTGTTCCCATGGGCGCAGATTCCAAAAGCCCACAAGCGGATGCAGAATAACGAACACAAGCCCGGCAACATGTCTGTGCTCGTCAGCGCCCCGACAACAGGTCTGCGCACGTTTGAAGATGCCAAAGAAGCCAGCAAGGCTCGCTTCGGCTGAGGCTTCGAATAGTAGAGAATTAGAAAACGCGATGCCGGGACCGGCGTCGCGTTTTTTATGCCTCTTGGCCTTTGCCGAAGGTCTCGATCGACGACATTTTCTTTAGCTCGATGATGCCGCGGTTTAGCTCGGCACCGAGG
>JAJFHI010000351.1 GCA_021775715.1 Hyphomicrobiaceae bacterium
CTGTCGAGGTTCCGCACAACAATGCGCAAGCCATCGAAGATGCGATCCAGTCATGGCGCAGATCAGGTGGACTTGGCCGCGTTTGGATCGCCATTGAGACAATCTATTCGATGGACGGTGACAAGGCACCACTCGATGACCTCGTCGAACTCGCGGATCGCCACGACGCCATGCTTATGCTTGATGAAGCACATGCGACCGGCATATTCGGCCCCGACGGTCGCGGTCTCGGAGCCCACCTCGAAGGCCGCGACAACATCATATCTTTGCACACATGTGGCAAAGCTCTTGGTGTCATGGGCGCGTTGGTGACGGGCCCGAAAGTGCTGCTGGATTTCATGATTAACCGCAGCCGCCCATTCATTTATGCAACTGCACCTTCGCCCTTAATTGCAGCCCTCGTGCGCGTCGCTTTGATGCTCTCGAAAGCTGATCCTGGTCGCCGGAAAAAACTGCACGCTTTGATCGCGCATACAGGTGAGAAACTCAAATTGCTTGAAGGCGTAACCGTCACTGGCAGCCCGATCCAACCAATTATAGTGGGCACCGATGTGCGCGCTCTTCAGCTCGCAGAGGCCATGCAGGCACAAGGCTTTGATATCCGCGCCGTGCGCCCACCAACCGTTCCCGAAGGCACGGCACGTCTGCGTATAACGCTAACACTGAACGCAACGTTGGACGACGTCGATCGTCTCGTGGTTGCGCTGCAGACCTCACTTGCGGGACTGGCGGCATGAGCGGCGCACAGGTTACAAACGCCGTCGTCATTGCCGGCACCGACACCAACATCGGCAAAACCGTTTTCGCCGCCGCATTAACGGCTGCAAGCGGTGGCACCTACTGGAAACCTATTCAGGCAGGTATTACCGGCGGCACCGACAGAGATGCCGTGGCCCAGCTTGGCGAGCTAAAGCCCGACCGAATTCATACCGAAGCCTATCGGTTGATGACGCCGTGCTCACCGCATCGCGCGGCCGAGATCGACAACGTCGCGATCGATACAGCCAACCTCGTGCCACCAAACGGAACACCAATCAATCCATTGACCATCGAATGAGCTGGCGGTCTGATGGTGCCTTTAACGCACAAAACGCTGCAAATCGAATTGCTTGCACGCTGGCAAATTCCAGTTGTCCTGTGTGCCCGCACAAGCCTTGGCACGATCAATCACTCGCTGTTGTCGCTGTTCGCCTTGCAGGCGTGCGACGTCCCGGTCCTGGGCGTCACCTTTATTGGCGACAAAGACAACGCCGCTGAAGATGCCATTATCAACTTCGGCAACACGACCCACCTGGGCCGCCTGCCAATTTGCAACCCACTGAACGCCAACACGCTGCGGCAGGCTTTCTCGAACAACTTCGATGTTGCGCGTTTCTTTGCAACGTCTGAGGAAGGTGCCGCTTGACCGACTACGACCCAACCACGTCCAAAGTCTGGCACCCGTTTACTCAACACGCAATCGCGCCACCTGCGATCAATATCGCGAAGAGCGACGGCGCATGGCTTGAGACAACTGATGGCAAACGCATTTTTGACGCCATCTCGTCGTGGTGGGTGGTGACACACAGCCATCGTCATCCCCGTATCGTCGAAGCGATCAAGACACAGGCCGAGCACCTTGATCAGGTCATCTTTGCAGGGTTCACACACGATCCCGCCGAACGTTTGGCAAGCCGGTTGATCGAGATCGCACCGTCGGGTCTTGCCCGTGTGTTCTTCTCCGACAGCGGTTCAACCGCTGTCGAAGTCGCACTTAAAATGGCACTTGGTTATTGGCGTAACCGCGGCGAAGCGCGCAGCAAAATCGTCGCCTTCGAACATGCCTATCACGGCGACACGGTTGCTGCGATGTCGGCTGGCGCGCGCGGCGTTTTCAATGCAGCCTATGAGCCCCTGTTGTTCGACGTAGCCCGTATTCCATTTCCCTCGGCGGGCCGCGAACAGGCATCAATCGATGCGCTGGATCAGATTTGTCGTAAAACGCCCGTTGCAGCCCTTCTAATTGAACCCCTCGTTCTCGGCGCCGGCGGCATGGCGATGTACTCAGCAAACGTTATCGCTGAGCTGAAACGTATTCTAGATACACACAATGCATTGCTAATAGCCGATGAAATCATGACTGGCTGGGGCCGCACGGGAACGATGTTTGCCATGGAGCAGACCAGTGTCTCGCCCGATATCATGTGTACGGCAAAGGGCCTAACCGGTGGAACCGTCCCGCTCGCGGTTACACTTGCGACGGAAAAGATATTCGACGCGCATTACTCAGAAGACCGAACCAAAACGTTTTTCCATTCAAGTTCCTATACCGCCAACCCAATTTGCTGTGCAGCAGCCAACGCCAATCTCGACATCTGGGAGACCGAACCCGTTCGAGAGCGGATCGCCACGCTGGCCGGTTGGCAACAGCAAAATCTTGATCTCTTGGCTGCACACCCCGCGGTCGAAAACCCACGCGCCTGCGGAACGTTGTCGGCGATCGATCTCAAATCAAACGACGCAGGCTATCTCGCAGACGTCGGCCCAAAGATCATGGCTTACGCCCTCGACCAAGGCGTACTCATCCGCCCGCTCGGCAACACTGTGTATGTGATGCCGCCCTACTGCACGACAGAGGTCGAATTGAAATACGTTTATGATGTCATAGTCCAGGCGTTCCAACACGTCGGGGTCGCATCATGAAAAACGGCGGCACGGAATTCACTGGCTTTGGCTTTGCAGCACCTGAGCGCGTCGTCAGCAATGCAGAAATCGAAGCGCAGCTGGACCTCGAACCCGGCTGGATCGAACGGCGCACGGGTATTCGCGAACGCCGGTGGGCAAATGACGGTGAAACACTGACGGATCTCGCAGCCACAGCTGGCCGCATGGCACTCGCCAGCTCATCAACGGCACCTGAAGACATCGCGCTCACACTGCTTGCAACAAGCACGCCCGACCACTTGCTGCCGCCGTCTGCACCACTGCTCGCGCACAAGCTTGGCTTACAAAACACCGGTGCTATTGATATTACGGGTGCATGCGCCGGGTTTCTTTACGCCCTGACCTTCGCCGACAGCTTCGCACGCGTTCATGGCAAGTCCGTGCTTATCGTTGCCGCAAACATTCTGTCACGCCGAATCAACCCAACAGAGCGCGCCAGCGCGATTCTGTTCGCCGACGCGGCGGGCGCTGTCATCGTGTCACCGACGTCGCGCGATGAAGCCGGCCTCCAAGGCGCATCACTTGTAAGCGAGGGAGCGGCTTACAACCTCATCAATATTCCGGCAGGTGGTGGCGCCAAACCGTTTTCGCCCGACACCGCGATCGAAGACACGCGCATGACGATGACGGACGGCAAAGCGGTGTTCTCAAAAGCCGTCGATATGATGGCTAAGACGTCTGCAACGGCACTTGAACAGGCGGGACAGACACCGTTAGACATCAATCATCTCATCCCACATCAAGCCAATTCACGCATCATGGATGCCATCCGCAAGAAACTCGACATCGCGCCGGAGCAGGTGTGGTCAACCGTGGCCGAATTTGGCAACTCTTCGGCCGCAACAATTCCGTTTACGCTGGCACGGCTGGCAAATGACCGTGGTCTGGAACGCGACCAGAACGTCCTAATGTCGGCGGCAGGGGCGGGATTAATGGGCGGCAGTCTTGTTTGGACGGTTTAGAGATTATCCGCCCCTTGGTTTGATCGCTTCCACGAATGGCCGAATGACGCAGCCGACAGACACCCTTTTGCAACGTTTCTGGGGACGGTTCACGCTATCAGCCCTTGCAGTTTGACAAGACCGTCCGGCCTCTGGTCTCGTACAGCGAATTGGGCCGGATGGCATCCGTTTTTAGCCCGCAACACTATTCCAGAAATCCATAGGAGACATCGCACATGGTGCGGCTCGCGCGACCTTTGAGCGAACTTTCTGGCAACTACGATGTCGTCATCGTCGGCTCCGGCTATGGTGGTGGCGTGTCTGCCTCGCGCCTGTCGCGGGCTGGCAAAAAGGTCGCCGTTCTCGAACGCGGTCGCGAGTTTGTCACAGGCGAATTTCCAGCACGTTTTCCTGATCTGAAGAACGAAATGCAGGTCACAGGAAAACTTCTCAAGACCGGATCGCGTGCGGCTTTGTTCGATGTCCGTGTTGGCGACGATATGCATGTGCTTGTTGGTTGTGGTGTCGGTGGCGGATCACTTATTAACGCCGGTGTCGCGCTGACGCCTGATGATCGGGTTTTTGCCGACACCGTCTGGCCCGGCCAACTGCGCCAGGACGGCCTTCTCGCCGAGGGCTACAAACGTGCCGAGAAATGGCTGCGACCGAACGCACACAGCCGCGCCCGCGACATGACCAAGTACAAGACACTTGAGAAAGCTGCCGACTCAATCGGCGAGCACATGGCGCCGGCACGCGTTGTCGTCAGTTTTGACGATACAGTCAGCGCCGCGGGTATCGCGCAACCCGCATGCACATTGTGCGGCGACTGCTGTGGCGGCTGCAACGTTGGCGCCAAAAATACCGTCGCGTTGACTTATTTACCGGATGCCGTTGCACATGGCGCAGAAGTCTTCAGCCTCGCCTCTGTCCGCACCATCTCGAAAATTCCAGACGGTGGCTGGCGCGTCGACATTGTCGAAACGGGCGCTGATCCGGCGGCACAAGAAACACAATATTCGGTAACGACAGAAACAGTCATCCTGGCAGCCGGCACGTTGGGCTCGACGGAAATTTTGTTACGATCCAAGGAAAACGGCCTTGCACTCTCAGATCGCCTCGGCAAACGCTTTTCCGCCAATGGCGATATCATTGCGTTCGGCTACGGCGTCACCGATGACGTGAACGCGGTCGGCGTCGGCCACCCAAAAAAGATCGAAGACTTCGAAGTCGGTGCATCCGTTTCGGGCCAGGTTGAAGTTCGCGACGCACAAAATCTCGACAATGAAATGAACATTCAAGAAGGCGTGTTGCCATCTACACTCGCACCGATCCTGCCGGTGATGTTCGTCCCGAACGGCCGTATTCTCGGAGCACTCAAAAGTTTGATCAACGGCGTCTACAAAGGACCGTTTGCAAAACTGCAAACGTTCTTCGCCGTGTCACATGACAGCGCCAGCGGTGAATTCTCCTTGCAAAAGGATCGCCTGTCATTGTCGTGGCCGAACGCGAAAGACGAGCCCGTCTATGCACGCATGGACGCCAAACTGAAAGAGATCGTCGAGACTGCTGGTGGCAACTACGTTAAGAACCCACTTGCTGGCACTATGATGGGCCATCAGCCGGCGACAGCTCACCCACTCGGCGGCTGCGCCATGGGTACGACCTGCAACGACGGTGTCGTCAATCACAAGGGCCAAGTATTTGACAAAACT
>JAJFHI010000352.1 GCA_021775715.1 Hyphomicrobiaceae bacterium
TGTTCGGTAAAGAGTTCCAGCAACACACAATGCGGCACGCGCCCATCGATAATCACGACAGCTTCCACACCTTTTTCAACAACGTTGATGCAGCCGTTCATTTTCGGGATCATGCCGCCGGAGATGGTACCGTTCTTAATCAAAGATCGTGCCTCGTCGGTTGAAAGTTGCGTGATAAGTTTCATATCTTTGTCCATAACGCCGGCGACATCTGTCAAAAGCAACAGGCGTTTGGCTTTCATTGCAGCGGCCAGCGCACTGGCGAAACTGTCCGCGTTGACATTCAACGTCTGGCCTTCAGAGTTGACGGCAACTGGCGCGACGACGGGGATCAAATCAGAATCAGAAATTACGTCAACGATGTGCGGGTTCACCTTCACAGGTTCGCCGACATAGCCGATGTCAATGGCCTGCATCAGGTTGCTCTCGGGGTCTTTCATCTCGGTGATGCGTTCGGCGATCATCAGGTTGGCGTCTTTGCCGGAAATTCCGACAGCCTTGCCGCCCTGACGGTTAATGGCAGACACGATCTCCTTGTTAATCGCACCGGCTAAAACCATTTCGACGATATCGACGGTCGGCTTGTCCGTAACGCGCAGACCGTTGACAAACTCGGATTTGATCTCGAGCTTCTTCAGCATGGCACCGATCTGTGGCCCGCCGCCGTGCACGACGACCGGGTTTACGCCGGATTGCTTGAGGTAGACGATGTCCTGTGCAAAGGCGTCAGCAAGCGCTTGGTCGCCCATCGCATTGCCGCCGAATTTTATGACAACGGTCTGCTCGTCATAACGGATGAGGTGCGGCAGAGCCTCGGCAAGAATGCGCGCCTGCATGTGTGCGCCAGGGTGTGCTGCGCCCCTCTCCGGGACATCATGCCCGGCGGTGGGTGCGGTCTTTTTTGATGGCTTCTTATTTGTCACACTTAATCTCCGGCGTCGTCTGGCAGCAAAAATAGCGAATATTCAGCGGTCAATGGATTACGTCATCCGCTGAGCAGCACTTATATCCCGTTGCCCAAGAGCCTCAACGGAATTCCCTCACATTTTTGCTCTAGCAATTTGGTGGCGTGTGGCCCGGGAACCCGTGCGGTTCTCGGCTAAATGGGCTAAATGAATGAGAACGATGGCTATTCCCGACTGTTGGCTGGTCCCAAAGCGGGGTGGTGGTCAGTCTGGCATTGGCTTGATTGTCCTGGCGGATGGAATATGAGGGGGCGTGAATGACCGAGCCGATCGCGGAGGGTGCGGGCTCAACACCGATGTCGTCGAACCTGCTTACGACTTTAGGGCGGGCGAACGATTACGCGCGGGCGCAGTCGCATAAGAAGGTTACGCTTGAGCACATTCTATTGGCTTTGAGCGAAGATCCGGATGCGCTGGTACTCCTGCGTACGACGAATGTCGATATCGATGCTCTCAAGGCCGATGTCTCGGGTCACATTAGCCGCAATGAAGATCGCCACCATGATAGCGCTAGGACTGATTTGACGATCTCAAGTGAGGTTGGAGAAATCATGAAGGCTGCGTCGGCGGCAGCGCGTGGTCGGCGGCCGGAAATCAATGGAGCCATCGTCTTGGCAGCGATCGTCGGTGATGGTCGCAGTACGGCCGCACACACGCTCAAAGCCCAGGGCCTGACGTTTGAGCATGCCATTCAATTCCTACGTGCTGCACCGACCGCTGCTCCGGAAGCAGGTCCCGCTCCAGTGGCGGCGCAAGATGATGCTAGTCAGAGTGCGCAGGACATTCTTGCTCAGGCTAGGTCGCGCGTACAGACGCGTGTTGGACCGGGTGAGGTGGTGCAAGAACCAGTTGCCCAGGAGACGCCAGAGCCACCACCAGCTTCTGTTCCGCAACCTGCAGCGATCGAATCCTCACCTCCGCCTGTCCCGATGTCCGAACCACCGGGCGCAGCGCCAGCACATCGCGAGCCACAGCCTCAACCGGCGCCACCACCGCCAGCGTCACAACAACCTCCTGCGCGTCCAAGCCAACCGGTGGGACCTCAGCAAAGACCGCAAGCGCCAGTTCCCGCTCCGAGCCAGGTATCGGCCGAACCGGACGAAAAAGTTTTACCGTCGCTGGATGATGTGTTCGCCCGATCCAAGTCGAGTGCGCCGATCCATCCGGTTCCATCCGGAACATTTCGAGGACCGCGACCTGGATCGCCGCCGGGCGGACAGCCGCCGCCATCTTCGAGAATTCCACCGTCTCAACCTGGGCCGCCACCACCGCAGCAGCCACCGCGATATCCCTCTCCGCCGCCGCAGGCAGGTGCACCGCAGGCACCCGCGCCACCGGCTGGGTCCCTGCCGCCACAGGCACGCCGACAGCCGCCGCCGCCAAACTTTGATCCACGCCGCGCGCAGGGGGGCTCGCCGGTTGTTCCGCAAGGTGGGGCGAGTGGTGTCCAAACCATTGAAGCAGGCCAGTTGGTCGAGAATATTCCAAGGTCGATGACCGTTGGTATTCCGATGCTCGTCGAGGCGCGTATCGCCAAGGGTGGTGTTCGTGTCGTCGCGCAAGGGATGCAGGGCGCTGGCCAACCGCAACGGCATGAAATTCTAGTCACAAAGGCAATGTCAGTACGCCTTCGCGCGCCTGCAAACGGTTTCGTGGTTGAGAACGCATCGCCGGAAACACAGTGGATCGATAACAATCTCGGAGCGCTGGGCGATGATTTTGCAAGCTGGCGGTGGACGATCACACCGAAGACGTCCGGCAAGAAGCAGCTGCAACTTGTTGTGTCGGCCCGAACCGTTGGCAGCGACGGGCTGGCTGCGGAGACCGTTCTGCCGGACCAGATCATTGGCGTGAAGGTTCGGACAAACTATTCGAAGGTTGTCAAGCGATGGAGCGGCTGGGTCGCGGCGGCGATTGTCGGCGGCTTGTTCGCACGCTTCGGTGAATCGTTCTTTGATCTTACGTCGAAGTTGCTGGAGAGAATTTCAGCGGGGTAAAGTTTAAAGCGATTTAAACTTAGGTGGACGCGCGTTGAAGCCGTGTCCGCGCTCTAAGCTTTTTGTTTCGTGTCAGTATTCAGGTTGAGATACAAGCGTGTCCGCTCCGATCACAACCGGTCAGACTCTGGGAGCTTGCCATGGCCCAGTCGGAAAATAAGACGAAGCCCACGCGTCTTTCACCAAAGAAATTTATCGCGGCGATCGAACCTGCGGGGCGCCGAGAGGATGGGCTCATTCTACTCGACCTGTTCAATCGCGTGACCGGTTTGAAGCCTGTCATGTGGGGGGCTTCGATTATCGGGTATGGCCGCTATGCCTACCATTATAAGAGCGGTCGATCAGGCGAATTTATGCTGACAGGATTTAGCTCGCGCAAAAGTGCATTGACGCTCTATGTCATGGCGGGTTCGTCAGGCAATGCAGCGAAGTTGAAGCGATTGGGCAAACACAAACTGGGTAAGAGCTGTCTTTACATCAATAAGCTTGATGATGTGGACCAGGGAGTTCTTGAAGAGATGATCCGAGATGATGTCGCATATATGCGCGCCAACTACGAGACGTGGGACGCGTAGTTAAAACGTAAGCTTATCCTAAAGCATCCGGCTGGCGTTCCAACACGACCTGTGCGATTGCCGCGCGTAACTCCGGAATGCCTAAGCCTTTCTCGGACGTCGTTTTGAGTACGATCGGGAACGCTGCCGCACGCTTCATCAAGGCAGTCGTCGTTGCCTCGTGGACGTGTTCGACTTCATTTTGTTTGATCTTGTCGGTTTTGGTGAGCACGACCTGATACGAGACACCGGCGATGTCGAGCATTTCCATAATACCCTTATCGACGTCTTTTATGCCGTGCCGACTGTCGATCAGCAGGTATACCCGCGCCAGTGTCGGGCGGCCCTTGAGGTAGGATTTGACCAGCTTGGTCCAGGCGTCAACTTTTGCTTTTGGCGCCTTGGCGAAGCCATAGCCCGGCATATCGACCGCAAACATCATCACGGCATTCGGACCGAAGATGTTGAGCTCCTGTGTGCGTCCAGGCGTGTTGGACGTACGAGCCAGGCCCTTTTGGTTGACAAGTGCGTTGATGAGGCTCGACTTGCCGACATTCGATCGCCCGGCAAACGCGATCTCAACGCGGTCGGCCGGTGGCAGACCGTCGAGTGCTACAACACCTTTGAGAAATTCCCAACGTCGGCCGAACAGGTTCGCGCCGGCGGTCAGAAGCTCTTCGGAAAACTCAGAGTGATCAGTGGCCATTTTGGTCGAAACTCCTCAAACGGCCCCAAGCCCAACGCACAGTAGGCCGGGTCGATAAATTCCCGGCTCAGCCATTGCGCGTTCAGCTTTTCGCGTCGTCTTTCTTGCCGCCAAAGCCAGCGAGCTGGCCAGCGCGTGCAAATGTTTTTTTGATGTTGGCCATCAAGTGCATGTCAGCACCATTACGCTTCATGATGGCGTACTGCTGGACCAGTGAGAAGACGTTGTTGAAGGTCCAGTAGATCACAAGGCCTGACGCGAATGACGCCAGAAGGAATGTGAAGAACACGGGCATCCAGTTGAAGATCGCTTGTTGTGTCGGGTCCGGCTGCGGTGGGTTGAGCTGCATTTGCAGCCACATCGTGATGCCCATCAATAGCGGCCAGACGCCGATCAGAAGGAACGCAGGGACTGCAAACGGCAGAAGTCCAAACAAGTTGAAAATGCTTGTTGGATCGGGTGCGGAGAGATCGTGAATCCAGCCGAAGAAGGGTGCGTGGCGCATATCGATCGAAATGAACACGACTTTGTAGAGTGCAAAGAACACAGGGATCTGGAGCAGGATTGGAAGACAGCCCGCCATCGGGTTGATCTTCTCTTTTTGATAAAGCTCCATCATAGCTTTTTGCTGACGTTCTTTATCGTCCTTGAAGCGCTCGCGGATCTTCTCCATCTCCGGCTGCATCTTTTTCATGCGGGCCATCGACTCATAGCCTTTGTTGGCTAGCGGGAAGAACAACAGCTTGACGAAGATCGTCGTTGCGATGATGGCAAGTCCAAAGTTGCCTAGCGCGTGGTAGAGCCATGCCATCAACATATAGAGCGGCTTCGTGATGAACCAGAAATAGCCCCAGTCGATAACGAGGTCGAAGTTTTTGATACCGAGGTTTTCGGCATAGCCGTCAACCAGGTTAACGCGCTTGGCGCCAGCGAAGAGGTGCGATGTGACGTTGCCGGATTGTCCGGCGGTGATGGTGATTGGCGCGACGACATAGTCAGTTTGGAACGCGGGCTTCGACGTGGCCGTTGCTTGGCCTGCCAACGTCATGTTGCCTGTATAGGAGACAGTTTGATCTGGGATCAATGTTGCCGCCCAGTACTTGTCGGTAAATCCGATCCATCCACCTTTAACGTCGCGAAACTCTTGGTTGCCGCCAGGCTCAAGTAGGTCATCGTAGGTGTATTCTTTGAGGCCCTCTTCGCCCTCAACGCCGATGGGGCCTTCATGCTGGATAAAGAAGCCTTCGACGTCTGGAATGCCGTATCGGAAGATGCGCGCGTAAGGATACAGCGTAATCGCTTTGGCTGTTCGGTTGTCAACGCCATCAACGATCTTGAACATGTAGTTCTGGTCAACCGAGATCGTGCGCTTGAATACAAGGCCCCCGCCGTTGTCCCATGTCAAAGTCAAAGGAGTTGTCGGCGTCAACTTGGCATTGGCAGGCGCGGTCCAGATTGACGTCTTGTCCGGGATTTTGTCCGTTGACGCGTCACCGACCCAGCCGTGTTCGGCAAAGTAAGAATTCGGTTTGCTTGCCGGTGAAAAGAGGCGGACTGGCGGGCTGTTTTTGGCAAGTGTTTTTTTGTATCTCGTGAGTGTGAGGTCGTCGATGCGCGCGCCCTGCAGCGAGATTGAACCATCCAAAGCCGGCGTTTCAATTTTGACGCGACCGCCGACTTCGGCAGTCGGAGCTGCGGCAGTTGTTGCAACCGATGGCGCGGCGCCAGCAGAAACGCCGGGTACATTTGGTGCACTGCCGGCCGGATCTTGTGCTGCGATCTCAGCCGGAGACTTTGCCGGCGGTTGCGGCGGTGGCATGATGTAGGTGGTCCAGATAAACAGAACAGCCATCGACAATGCAATTGCCAACAGCATGTTAAGTTGACCGTCTGGATCTTTTTTCTGCATCAAATGCCTCGTCTCTCGTCCCTAACGGCCCAAATTTTTTGAACGCGTTCCGCATCCGCTTTATGCGCGCGCCAGTCAGCGTTTCGTCTCTCTCGATTGTCGTTCAAGCCGCCGATTTACGCTGGCGATCGCGTCCGTCACGTCCTTTTGCAACTCTGGGAAAGGCATGGCAAGTGCCGCACGGCGTGCCACAATGACATAGTCGCATCCCGGCATTGCCAAGGTGGGCGCAACGTTGGCGACGGCAGATTTCAACCGGCGGCGGATTTTGTTGCGAACAACGGCATTGCCGAGCTTCTTGGTTACCGTAAATCCGAACAGCGGCGGGGTGTTCATCGAAGACTCCTCGTCCGGCTGCCCTGTCTGTGTACGCCACTTGGCTTCCATTAAAAACGGACGCATCGACTTACGTACGCCACCACGTATTCTGAGAAACTGAGACCGCTTCTTGAGTGTCTCAACCACGACGACGCCCGTTGAATTTGGAGTTGCGGGACGATTTCCGTCTGAAGGTCCAGTTATCTGATGACATGATCCAGATACACCGAACGGCCCGAATGACGGGCCGTCGAAATGATCTACGGAGGGTCTCACGATGGCCGATAATGCGGGTCTGTGGTCCCTGTTGGTAGGTCAGCCAGTCCCGGTACGGGATAATTCGGCTGACGAAGCTAGGCTGACAGTTTCTTGCGGCCCTTGGCGCGGCGGCGTGCCAAAACACGAAGGCCACCCTTGGTTGCCATCCGTGCGCGGAAGCCATGGCGCCGTTTGCGGACCAATCGGCTTGGTTGGTAAGTGCGTTTCA
>JAJFHI010000353.1 GCA_021775715.1 Hyphomicrobiaceae bacterium
TGCGTGCAGCACTTTCGGCGTCTTGGACTTCATGCGTGTGCCCTGGCCGGCGCCAAGGATGACGGTCAAAAGTGCCTCGGAATTCATGTCTGCCTCTTCATCCCTCAATATCGACTTCGGACCACTTTGAGATCTCAAACACGATTCTCGGTCAGCCGTGCCACTGCTCGCGATCCAACGCCGTCTCCCAACGACTGACGATCGCATACCTGATCATCGCAAGTTCCGCACCGAATTATCTTGCCCTGTATTTCGCACCGCCCAAATAGGTCGTATGCGCCAAGAAAATAACAGGCGATTTAAGTTGCTGTCGCACCACAATCCAGCACAGACCGCCGACCATCCACAGCACTTACGACCTTCTGCCATTCAATTACAGACAACCCACAAGCCATACCGTCGCACTGCGCCACTGTTATTGACCCCATTGAAGGACTCGTGACAGCACTAAATCTATGCAACCCGCACCCAATAAGCCGAGACAGTCTGGATCTCAAAGTGATCCGATGGCTGAGAATCGAACGGCTGATATCAATCTGGGACACCAACCGCCGCCGGCTCCACCGGCGCTGCCTCAGGGCGCGCGTCAACATCAACCGCAAGGCTCAGGCGGAACCGTCTTGTCAAAGCCCACCGACGGACACACGACACAAGGAGCAGCGACGACCTCACATCTTGGCCTTTCGGCCGACCCAAGCATGGCGCCACACAACGCCACAACCCCGCCACCCAGGCGTCCGGCTCAAGCTGGCCGACGCGCGTCCATAGCGTACCTCGGCGCATGGGGCATGGTGGGCTTGGTCGCCGCCTCATATCTGGTCATCATCGCAACGAAACCGGACATGTTCGCAGGCGTCCTCCCGATCAATTACAAGCAGCCATCCGAACCGGAATCAAACGAAGGCGCACGCGCCCGTGCCAAAGCAGTGGCCGAGGCACGAAGTCTGAAAGAAAGTCTCGCCAACGCACAGATCGAGATTTCGAAACTAAAGGCCGATGTCGAAAAGAAAAATGCCGAGCGTGAGCGTGAAGCGCTAGAAACGCCAAAGAGCGTGCCGTCCACCGCTGCGTCGGCATCAGGCATCCGGCTGACGGAATCAAAACCGAAACTGGCCCCGGCTCCAGTCGCGCCGCGAAGGACAACACAAGCACCAGATCCAGCAACTCCGATAATAATCAACAGTGCGGATCAGCGCGCCGAAAATAACGCAGTATCTGATGCAAGCACGGCAGACGTCGCCGTTCCGAAACCGCCATCCCTTGACCCGGCAAGCGATCTGGCTGAAGCCACTTCTGCAGTTGAAACATCGAGCATCGACACGCCGCCGAAAGCGGAAACTGCAAAGGTGGACGTGCCTATACCGGAGCGCCGTGGGATTGTACCACCTGAAGTGATCACGGCCATTGAGGCAACAAAACAAATAGAGAGTGCTGCTAAAAAAGTAGCGGCTGAAAAAGCGGCCAAAGCCAATGAGGAAATAGACGTTGCGGCCAACTCAGGCTTTGCGACGACGACATCGACCGTTCGCGCCGAGACAACAACTGTAGCGCCTGGCACACCTACAGCTGCTGCAACGACCACGTCGCGTTCAACAGTTGTCGCCGATTTTGGCGAACCGATTGTAACGCGCGCGCCCCGTTTGGTCGGTGTGCTTTTGGCGCGCGGTCCGTCGGTTGATGCATTGCGGTTAAGCTGGAGTTTGCTGTCCGAGAACCATGCGGAAGCACTGCGCAATCTCAAACCACGCTATATCGCAGGCGCCGGAAACGGTGGACCTTATTACAACCTCATCGCCGGACCGCTGCCAGATGATGGCTCCGCCGATGTGGTCTGCGCAAAAATGCGCGATCGCGGCATTCCCTGCCGAACGGGCACGTTTACGGGTAATGCACTTTAAGATTGCTTCTCATCGAAGTTGCGAATTTGGTCGAAGTCGCGCGTGCTCCGCACGGGGCCGGGAATGCGCTCAAGTAGCGAAGCAGTAGCGCAACAAAATTCAGACGCGCGCGCGTCGCTCGCGTCATCGCAGAGAGTTATGTGTGCTCACGCTATTCCTCCCTGTGGTCGGGCTGCGCACGGCGCCGGGAACGATTCAGACGCGCGCTTGTCGCTCGCGTCATCGCACCCAGATGCCACGCGGTGAGATTGAGCAAGGGGAAACAGCGGTCGTGCCATACGGCAACATCTTGCGTTAATCACTCGGCAGGTTGCAGGCCTGCTCGCTCGTGTGTTCCGGACAAACCGAGCAAGGAAATCGTTTATGCCAGAGGCCGGGGAGCACCGCGACCCGCTGCGTTGCAGCGCCCCGCCGGAGGCCCGAGCGACAGCGAGGATTAGCCGCGAGGCAAAACACACTCAGCTAACCGCACGCGGCGGCCTCGCAAGGAACGACAATCAACCCCGCCCTAAACATCATCCGTTGAGAAGGTATCGCAGACCTGCATCTTGCCGGCGGAGTAGCCCTTTTTGAACCAGCGTGTGCGTTGGGCGGCGGAGCCGTGTGTGAACGCGTCTGGCACAACATACCCCTGCGTGCGGCGCTGGATCATATCGTCGCCGATCTGGCTCGCGGCGTTGAGTCCCTCGTCGATGTCACCGGGCTCCAGACGATTGTTGAGCTGGTTGTTGATATTGGCCCAAACCCCGGCAAGGCAATCAGCCTGTAGCTCCATGCGCACTTGCAACGCATTCGACTGCTTCTTGCTCATGCGCTGTTTCATGCCCTGCACTTTGTCGGCAATGCCAAGCTGCTTTTGAATATGGTGGCCTACCTCATGAGCAATGACATACGCCTGAGCGAAGTCACCCGGCGCTTTAAACTGGCGCTTGAGCTGCTCGAAGAATGCCAGGTCGATGTAAATTTTCTCATCAGCCGGACAATAGAACGGCCCCGCAGCGGCACTGCCCGTACCGCACGCGGTCGGGGTGCGGCCGGTAAACATTACGAGGCGCGGCTCGCGGTATTTTTTGTTGAAGGTATTGAACACGCGGTTCCACACGTCTTCGGTGTCAGCAAGCACGCGTTTGACGAATACACCTGCTTCGTCGGATGACGGTGTGCCGTCTTGTGAACCACTGCGACTGCCAGGCAAACCCGGAATTTCTTGGGTGGTGCGACGCTGCACCTTGCCACCAGACTGCGGCATCTGGGGAAGGTTAAAACCACCGCCACCGGACCCGGTCAGCAATTCAAGTGGGTTGAGACCGAACAAGAGCATCAGACCACCAATGATCAGCAGCGATGTCAGGCTCATGCCGCCCTTTCCGCCGATTGGTATGCGCATGCCCCGGCGACCGCCGCCGCTGCCCGGGAATCTAAAACCGCCGCCACGGCCACGGTTGTCCTCAATATTCTTACTTTCCCGGTCATCCTTGTCGTAACGCATTGTGGTCTTCGCACTCCCAATTGTTCGAACGCGGCCAATGCCCCGTTTCAGCAGCTGCCCAAGCCTCCGGCTGGTGCCCCTATTTCGGCCCATAGTGCACAGCATAAGCGCTGAAACAAGGTTCAACCCTGCCCCGGCCCGCCCCGATCCAGAGGGCACCACGAGTGCCACATTAACCTATCATTAACCAACGCGCGTCAAGATTCGCTTAACTTTTCGAAGGGCGCAAGCGGTGCCTAGCCGCTTGGATTGCGGCGAATAGGTGAGGAATGGGGGCAGAATGGGACTTGCCAACGCGCATAGCCGTATGGCCTCAAGCCTCAATGAGGTGAAAAACGACACCGGCCGCACGGCTTATTGCGGGCCGTATGTCGTATCAGCCATCACCGGTCACGCAATCGCGCGCATTGAAGACCTTATTCGCGCGCATCGCGATATTCCCGACGGACGCAAACCCATTGTCGAAGGTACCGACACTGAAGAGGTCATGGCCGCCCTTGCCGGTCTTGGCTATGAGATGAGACGGATCAACGACTTTCAGGATCTGCCACGCAAACAACGCCCGACGGTCTGGAGCTGGATGCAGAAACCGCGTAACGCGCGTGTGCATTACATCCTGGCGATCCATAAAGGCAAAGAGGGTCACTGGATCCTGATCAAGGGCGTCAAAATGTGTGACACTTTCACCGACGGCAAGTGGACGTTTGTCTGCGACGGACCACACCGCGGCGCGCGCATCATGGAAATCTTCGAAGTCCGCAAGGCGCTGCCTGTCTAATTGGGTCCCGGGATTACTCCAACGGCACTTTGAGTTGCACACGGCTATCGAAGTCAGGTTGTTATACCGCCGGAACTGGCGGCGGCGGGGGCACTACCGTTTCAGCAGCAGCCGTAGCATCGCGCTTCAACTCCGTACCCCAAGCAGCCACGCGTGCATACATCGGATCGGCCATGAATTTTTCTGTCGGCTTGAACCCGTCGGATTGTGCAATGGCATAGAGGACAAGCTTGCGGAATTCAGGCACATCGAAATAGGAGGAATGCACAAGCTCCTTCCATGTGAAGTACTCCGTCACAATGTCGGAGTTGCTTTCCTTTGCATCAGCAAACGCCAGATCGGAAATCGCGTTACGGAATTTTCCAATCGACTGCACAGCGGCCTTATTGGATTGCTCTGTCAACTTGTCCGCCAATTCGGACGGCAGATAGGTGTAGCTCTCTTCCAACCAATGCGGGCGCGCTGCCGCGTTCTGTGCAACCTCCGACGATGTATCGTTGCCAAGTGCAGACCGGCGCACCTGCCGCCACGTCACGGCGTCAAGCGCCTTGGCGATGTAGCCACTTATGAAGCGGGCGACAACTGAGACCACAAACAAAACCGCAACGGCGGATAGTGCGAATAACAGCGGCACCAAAAGTGCTGGAATGAGAAGCCGCAAAATGCGCCGCGTTTGGCGGTCGCGCCGAGATAAGCGCGCCCCATTTTCACCCCGCCGCATTTGGTTAAGCCCAAATGTGCTCGTGATGCCGTCATTCAAGAGGTTAAATAACATCCAGCTATTTACGCGTGTATCCCGCCCCTCGCCCTGCAACAGGCCGGTGTCTGGATCCAGGTAAGTCGATTCAAAGCGCAGCGTGCGCTGAATACCTGGCTGCTTTACCTCCAGTGCACCAAACTCTTTACGCGCCACCCGCCAGCGTTCGCAGATCGCATTGGCTTGTTCGGTTGTCATGTCCGCGGACGGTTTCTGGGTACGATTGCCAGACAAACATCCCTGCAACGTCAAACCAGATCCACGCATTTCCCGGCGTAGGCCACGTATATCGTCACGCAGTTTCTTCGCATCTGCAACGACCGCTTTCGAGGACTCATACTGATAGACGTTGGTCTTGAGATATTGCGTCAGGCCATTCATAGCGGTCGGCCAAAAGATAAGGATCAAATAGGCCACGGGCAGTGCGAACACCGCCATCGCTGTGAACACCGGAACGAAAAAGTCTTTATGGAATATACTAAAGTCGACCGTGCCGAGTGCCCGGAGGCCTTGCACGGCTTCGTCGTCACCATGCGTCAGCCCAAGCCAACCAGCGCCAAATTTCTCGCGTGCCTTTTTGATAACGCCCGGTGAATGCATGTGAAGGATGCGCCGGTCCATGACATAGAGGAAGACGTAGAACAGAATAAAAACGGAACTCATGATCAACGTCGTGAAGGCCAAAGTCGCAATGCCATTGACGGATTCAAAGTTGATCACGCCGACACCACCCATGTAGCGACCGCGCACGTCGTCGCTTGCAAACAACCCAAGCAACATTGGCAAAAGAAACATCACTACGAATAGCAGTAACGCGACATAGGTCGCCTGCAAAAACAGCGGAATCCGTGAAAACAGAAACATTTCTTTTTGCAGTCGGACAAACGGCGTGCCGACCGTGATCCAACGTGACAAGTTTGCCAGTGGCTTTCGTTTTGCGACAGCCTCCAAAAGGCTTGCCGAAATAACCGAGCCACCGTGGCTGTGGCCGACCATCACGAAACTTTTGCCGTTCTTATCAAGCTCGGCAGCAGCGGTTAGGAGTTTGCCTCCTGCGTCACGCCGCGCCAGTTCACTATTGTCGCCGTTCCAAACCACAGGCTCGAATTCAAGCGCCCCATCAACGGCTGCAACGTTCTCTTTCAGCTCAGCTTCAAACGTGCTGCCCTTTTCCCACCACTGTTTGTCGCTGCCATCATCAGTGCGCCCAATCGGCGTGCCATCAACATGGGCATATGTGCCATGCACTGCAAACACAGTTGCCATATCTGCCTCCCACAATTCTTCTCAGCACGCGCAGCGCGCCACAAACGT
>JAJFHI010000354.1 GCA_021775715.1 Hyphomicrobiaceae bacterium
TTTTTTGTTCCAGCAACTTCATGATGGGCATTTGGAAACGAGTTTCGTTTTCGTGTGCCGCGTACCCAAGCCAATTGCACTTTTTAGATTCGCGAAAGACGAACTTGAAATTGTTACGCCCGTACGTTCCAACGACGCAAAAATCTACGACATCTTGACACCCGCCCAAATGACTGGAGTTTGACATGCGCACTTTAATAGCGGCGTTCGTAGCGTTCTTCACGCTGTTCTCTGTAAACGCCCAGGCTGAAGCAAAAGCGAAATGCGACAAAGGTTCGTATGCTTGCAGCTCAGCAAAAAAATCAGCCTCTTACAAAAAGAAGGCAAAGCGCACATACAAAGCGAAACGTTACGCTAAGAAGCGTTACGCAAAAAAACGGTACGCTAAAAGGTACAAGAAACGTTACTCCAAGAAGCGTTACGGCAAGAAGCGCTATGCGAAAAAACGCTACGGCAAGAAACGTTACGCGAAGAAACGCTACACCAAGAAGCGTTATGCGAAAAAACGCTATGCCAAGAAACGTTATGCGAAGAAGCGGTACGCTAAAAAGTACAAAAAGCGTTCTAAAAAATATGCTCGCCGCAGCGGTTATTCGTCCACAGGCATTGCATCCTATTATTGGCAGCCACAAGCATTGGCTTCCGGCGGACGGTTTAATCCGAATGCTTTGACAGCGGCACACAAAACCCTGCCATTCGGCACGATCGTGCGCGTGACCCACCTAGGTAATGGCAAGTCTGTGACCGTTCGCATCAATGACCGTGGTCCATACATCAAGGGCCGCATCATCGACCTGTCGAAGCGGGCGGCTGGTGTAATAAAAATGCGTGGCTCAGGTATTGCCCGGGTCAAAATCCAGGTTGTTGGACGCGGCAAACGGCGCGGTTAAGGTCGCCAAGCGTTTTACACTCAAATCCTAAGAACATATCGGGCAGCACAGAACCTCTGTGCTGCCCATTCTTTTGTGCGCGCACGTGTGCATTGTTGTTCGCCGCCGCTGTGCCCAGCACAGCGCGTTTTGTTCCGATTGGAAAAGCTGTCGTACGCCCGCCTTTGGCCTTGGACGCCAGCGATAATTTCCGATAAGTTTCGATATTCTATCGGCAATTTCAGGCGGCGGACAGAACGCGGCGGGGCAGGCTCAGACCATCATGAAGCAGAATACATCCGCAGAAAGTCGCGATATTGCGCTCGGACTGATCCGCACCGCAATGATCGAGAAGAAGCTTACTCAGGCGGAACTTGCCGACGAAGCCGACTGCCATGAAAAGATAATCCAAAACCTTATGGGCGGCCGGTCGGTGCGCGATCAAACGCTGTTCGATGTCTGCACGGTTCTGGGGCTGGATTTCATCGAGGTCAAAGAGGCCTGGTCCGGAGCCCAGCAGGACGTCAGCGCTCAACCCATGGACCTCAAGGGCGAAGGCGGCGTGGTGGCACCGGTCTACATGGGTGCATACACACGCGCCGGCGTCGACCATTACATCGGCAGCTATCTCACGATCCGTCCAGCCTTCACCATCGCTGACACGATCGTCGCCTATCGCACGGATGTCGTCTGGGACCCTGAGTGGCCAAGTCTGCTGTTTGAGGAACGCGACCGGCCGGATGCCACCTATTCGCACCGTGGCCGCCTCTATCTGCCAGCATCATCGATGTTCATTCATCTGGTGTCTCTTACCAAGGGGGCAATGCGCATGGTGATGGTTTCGCAACTCGATCAACGCGGCTTTATGCGCGGGCTTATTACGACGCTCAACAAGCAAGGTGCGATGACTGTGCCTGTTTGCGCACCGATTGTTTATTCACGTCAGGAGGAGTTCGCCTCGGAAGGACTTGGCGTCATCAATCCGGACAACGCGCACTACACCACTTATCGCACGATGCTCGACGACACGGTCTCCGAAGGTTACGCAAAAGTCGTTACCTTCTGATACTGCCATGTAACGAAGCTGCCCCCCGTAGCGCGGCCCTCGTTAGGCGTCTGGTGCCATCAGGTGGATGCCGTCTGCCAAGAGCGAAACCGTGACATGCGTACCAACTTCGATGCCGTTGCGGGCAATGGATCGGTGCGGCAGTTTGAAATTCAAAATCGCATCCGGCATTGCATCTAGCTTTACTCTCAGGGCGGCCTGATCGCCAAGCCTGGCGAAATCAGTCACGCGTCCAGCAACCGGGTTTTCACCGGCAGTAGCTTCCACCCTATCTCGACGATGCAGAACGATATGTTCCGATGCGACCATCCACGAAACGTTGGCCCCGCGTGACCACCCTCGCGTAGCGGACACGTTCAAATCAACGTCGCCAAACCTTAAGCGCCCTGCTCTTGCATCGCTTGCAGTCTCGACGACTTCACCGGAAAACACATTGGTCTGCCCCATCAGCCGAGCCACCATTCGCGACGGCGGGCGCAGACGCAT
This sequence comes from Hyphomicrobiaceae bacterium, assembly GCA_021775715.1. Lineage (GTDB taxonomy): Bacteria > Pseudomonadota > Alphaproteobacteria > Rhizobiales > Hyphomicrobiaceae > JAJFHI01. The sequence continues at coordinate 2,422 of JAJFHI010000354.1, forward strand.
ATCGTCCGGCGTGCCCTGCCCCAACAGCGTACCGGCGTACAAAACCGCCAACCGGTCTGACAAAACCAAGGCTTCGTCAAGGTCGTGTGTGACAAGCACAATGGGAATGTTCAGCTTGCCATGCAGCGCAACCAACTCGCGCTTCAGGCGATCGCGCGTCATCTGATCTACTGCAGAAAAGGGTTCATCAAGCAGCAGTACATCAGGATCGCGTGCTAAGGCTCGGGCCAACGCCACCCGCTGGCGTTGGCCGCCTGACAACGCAGCAGGTTTACGCACATCGAGATCTTCCAGGTTGACCATGGCGAGGAGCTGCCTGGTGCGCTCATCGCGAGCTTGGCGCGGCAGCGATTTGTCGATCGCTAATGCAACATTGTCGTGTGCAGACAAATGCGGAAACAGCGCGTAGTCCTGAAACATGAATCCTACCGAGCGCTGCTGCGGCGTCAGATTTATTCGGTCTTCACTCGAAAACCAGGTCACTCCGCCAGAGCGGATTGTGCCAAATGACGGATGTAGCAGGCCTGCTATGGCGCGCAACACACTGGTCTTGCCAGCACCCGACGGACCGACAAGGGCCAGAAGCTCCCCCGGCGCGCATGTCAAATTGGCATCAAGAGCTATCGGCTGGCGCTGTGAGATGTGCACGTGCAGTCCATCACTGCCCTGTTCGCGCGCGGCCAACGTCTCCTCGTCCCTAATCCGGGTCATCGCAAAAGCCGCCTGCGCGCCATGATGTTCACAATGACAATGGCAACGAACGAGAACACAAGCAAAGCCGCCGCCATGATGCTGGCCTCGTCATTGCGAAACGCCTGCACACGATCGTAGATGGCGATTGAGAGTGTCTGCGTTTCGCCTGGGATGTTACCGCCAATCATCAAGATGACGCCAAACTCGCCGAGCGAATGCGCAAAAACCAATGCCATCGACGACACAATCCCCGGCCATGCCAACGGCAGTTCGATGCGCCGGAAGGTTTCCCACGACGACAGGCCGCTAACCCAAGCCGCTTCACGCACGTTGGCTGGAATGCCTTCAAACGCGCGCTGCATGGGTTGCACGGCGAATGGTAAGTTGACGACCAAAGAGGCAAGCAGGATGCCAAGAAAAGAAAACACCAGCGTCTGGCCCGTCAATCCTGCCACAAACTTTCCGACGCCTGTTTCAGATCCAAATCCGACCAACAGGTAAAACCCAAGAACTGTCGGCGGCAACACCAATGGCAACAGGATAAGTGCCTCGACAACACTTTTTCCGCGGAACTCCCGCCACGCCAGAACGCGTGCGACCACAACGGCCACCGGCAATATCAGCAGACATGTCCAGGCGGCAAGCTGCAACGAAACGCTGAAAGCGGTCCAATCCACTGAGTGTCTTCTCCCGGGGTCAGGTGGCGGGCGCGGAAAACCCGTGCCGCGCAAGCAATTGTGACATCTGTACACCCGTCGTGAACGCGCAAAATCTGTCGGCCACTGGTGATGACTTTTTCAGGCGCACCATGGCGTGATCAATAGGCTCATGCCAGTCCTCGCTCACCGTTGCAACGTTCAAAACGCTGGAAAGCTTAGCGCCGCGCGTCAGCGATAATGCAATCAACCCCGCTTGCGCCGCACCAGACGCTGCAAATTGTGCGGCCTGACCAACATTTTCGCCAAGGGCCAACCGCGCTTGCACACGTTGCCATAGCCCGGCGCGTTGCAGGGCCTCACGGGCTGCCGCTCCATAAGGCGCCAGTTCGGGATTGGCGATCGCAAAACGTTTCAGGATATTGTCGTCCAGTGCAGTTTGCAGCCCGGCAAATGTCTCGTCGACTTTGACACGAGACGACTTCGCCGCGATCAACGCCAACCGCCCGCGCGCGAAAACCTCCGGTGGCGCAACAGTCAAATTGCGATCGGACAAACGCTCCGGCCCTTTTAGATCCGCTGCGAATAAGGCGTCAAATGGTGCACCGTGCTCGATCTGATGGACGAGTGTGCTGGTTGCACCGAAGACAAAACGAATATCGTCGCCACCACCATTGTGCGTTGCTTTGCTGCGTTGCCACAATGTCAGCGCGTCTTCGAATGCAAATCGAAGACTTGCTGCAACAGCAATCGTCACGGGGCCGACAGATGCCTCACTAGCGGCTTCGGCGTTTGACGTTGCCAGCAGGAAGCCAGGCGCCAACGCCGTTGCCGCGCCGCTCAAGATGAGCGCAGTGCGACGATTGATTTTATTAGAGTTCGACATGGATTGAGCTTAGAACGCAAACGAGACAATGACCACAACCAGAGTGCTCGATAACATTAAGCCTTTGCCACCGCCGCCTCGGCGCCTGGTACAGTGGACGCATCGTCGACCGCTTTGGAAACGGCTGCCGCCTTGGTGGAGTTCCGGGATCGCTTACTCTCAGGCGACATGTAGACGGCCTCAAGATCAACCGTTTCACGACGCCCAACATCGCCCAGATGACGGTCAATCCATTTGTTGGCTTCCGTGCTGCCAGCGTGGAACAGGCGATTTATAATCTCCCATTCGGGCTTAACCTTGCTTTCAGGTTTCAGCGAAGACGTATGCCGCCCGGCTTCTATGAGGTGAAAACGATGATCGGCCAAGCGATCTGTCTTTCGTCTTCCAAGCCAGCGCCGTGACCGCATGCCCCGTAGCTTCAGGATCATCTCCACGTCGCGCTGCAAAGGCGCATTGAATGTTAGTTGATTGATATGCGCTGCGATCTCCCGAGCGCCGGTTGGCACCCGCGGCTTGTTCAACGAGTTGAGCTGGACAATCAACGTGTCACCTGTCGAGCTCTGCTCGGCCTGATTGACAAGATCGGGATTGGCAGAAAAACCGCCGTCCCAATATGCCTTGCCATCAATCTCAACGGCATGGTGGATCGTCGGCAGACATGCAGACGCCAACACCATTTCGACGGTCAATTCATGCTCGTGGAACAGATGCGCGCTACCCGTGGCAACATCCGTTGCGGCGATAAGCAATTGCACCTGGCTTTTGGAGCGAATGGCGTCAAAGTCGATGGTGTCGTTTAGCAGTCGGCGCAGCGGGTCAAAACCCATCGGATTGAAGTCATATGGCGACATCAGACTTGCCATGTGGGCAAGCGTCGGTGATTTGCTGAGACCATATAAAAACGGGTTGAGGCGAATGAGGTCCGGCACGCCGGCCTTATCCACACCAGCCCACAACTCACGCAGGCGATCCCGCGCGGCCTCGCGCCCGCCGGTTGCCAAACCTGACGCGAGCGCCACCGCATTTACGGCGCCGGCACTTGTCGCGCTGATGCTTGTCAACTCGATCTTTGGGTCTTCTAATAAACGGTCAAGCACGCCCCAGGTAAACGCACCATGCGCGCCGCCGCCTTGCAGCGCCAGATTCAAGCGGATTGGAGACCTTCGCAAAATAACCACCCTCCTCGTTCGATCATGATCTGCACCGCATGCCAAATGCGATCCGCCTTCACACCGCCAAGTGCAAAGCGTGATCACGCAGGTCATCAAAGTATGTCAAATAATATATGCAAGCATGCCAGTTGGGGGACCACTAGGCCCAACCCATGAGATGTCCCCGCACCTATTGTGCCGAAGATACCATAAGCCCCAAATCGGCAAACTTGATGGTGATACTTTCCAATTCCCGGCCGTCACGTCCGCGCAGTGACAGCGTGACGCGCCGCGCCTGCCAGTCAATATCTATCAGTCCAAAGTTCTCAATATTGTGCAAGGCCGTGAGCAATTCCGGCGTTTCCAGATCTCTTGACGGCCCATACGAACGGTTGAGTGAGCTTGACGTCACTTCAGGGACAATCTGTGTCTTGGCGATAGTCTGAGTATAAATTGCGCCAGCATGACGGTCGCCGGACAGAAACACAACGCCTTTGGCCCCGGTCGCGGTCAACACCTCGCGCAGCTTGTCGCGCTCTATTGGCAGATTGCCCCACCGCTCAAAGCCGTGCCCATCAGACCACACCTGGACCGACGACACGATGACCCTGAGATCTGCAGGCTCTTTGAGCGTTTCCGAAAGCCATTGCCATTGCGCCGCCCCTAACATCGTCTTTGCCGGGTCCGGATCGGGCACGTATCTCCCCCAGCTCTTTTGCGGGCTGTTATCTCGCCGCTGGAACGCAGATCGATGCGTGCGGGTATCGAGAAACACCAACTGAACACGCGCCCCTTCTACTCCGTACATCTTAGCGTAGTAGATCCCTCCGTCAGGCCGCATTGGAATGTCGACCTGCCAGAACGCCCGGAACAGCTTCTCAGAGCCCGCCGCCCATTCGAAGTCAGCACCAGCGTCATTGCGGCCATAGTCGTGATCATCCCATGTTGCCAAAAACGGGAACGCCCTGCGCGCTTCGGCAAATTCTGGATGACGCGCCTGCGTCTGATAAGCCTCGGAAAGCTTGGTCAAAGCTGGTGATTTAACATCACCATAAACATTGTCTCCAATCATCAGGAACATTTGCGGACGCGGCGATACCGCCAGCACGCCCTGCCAGATCGGCTGGGGATGGCGTTGTGAGAGACACGACCCAAAGGCAATGCGCGTTAGTTTTGTCTCCGGTGACAATGGTGGCGCAAAGGCCGGTCCTTTTGCACCTGGCGCAACGGCTGGGTGTGACGGCTGCACGTCAGTGTCGGTGCGCATCACATTCAGAGCAATCAACACCACACCGACCACCAACACCAGCACTGGAATGGCGAGCAAAATCCGGCGCACAAGTGGGCTTTCGCTTACGCGCGCGGGCCCTTGATGATCCAGGCTATCCGGCGTTGATCGCTCTGTACTCAGAACGGTGCGATGCTCCCGCGAGTCAGAATTATACCCGTCATCATCAGACGCGTTCATGGAGGTTGACCTGTTTTGGTGAAGGCGTTTCAGGGGCGAATGGTAGGAGCCATCCATTTCGTTTTTGCGTCGTTTTCAACGGTCGATCGGGATCCAGATACCGATCGTTAGAAACACCAAATCCCGATTGAGCTGTCGAGATCGAGAAGCAGCGCGTGCCCGCGTACCGCAATCAGGTAAATCGCACCCAACAGAAGCGGCACAACGACACCAAATATGACTAAGCGCACCGACGAAGGCATCGCTCCGCCAGCGCCATCCTCGGCGGTGTCCAAGTTGTTGCTATCACCGCGTTCCGTCACAACAGCGACCTCAAATTAATCTACACTGGCACCATCGCCGGGGAACGTACCACCGGCTTCTCAGTAATAGGCAAGTGCACCAACGCCGCCAATATGCCCAGCGCCACGGATATCCACCACATCATATCATAGGATTGGAAATGATCGAACACCTTTGCACCGAGCCAGGCACCAAGGAACGAGCCCAGTTGATGTGAAAAGAAGACGATGCCGTAGAGCGTTGTCATCCAGCGCGCGCCAAAGAACGTTGCAACGAGGGCACTGGTCAGCGGGATCGTCGATAACCACAACAGACCTAGAATCGCGCTCAACACGATCACCGTCACACCCGTGATAGGCAGATAGAGAAAACCCAAAAACAATACCGCGCGCGCGGCATAAATAAGCGACAAGCCATATCGCTTCGGAAACGTCTTGCCCCACTGCCCGGCGAGGTAGGTGCCGATCAGATTTCCAACTCCGACCGCGACAAGCCCCCAGACCGCAATGGCTGGCGACATTCCAAGGTCATCGACGTAGGCCGCCAAATGCGTGGCGTAAAACACGACGTGAAATCCGCAGACAAAAAATCCCACGTTCAGCAACCAGAAACTGGGGTAGCCGGCGGCTTCACGAACTGCTTCCGACAACGACTCGGGCTCTGTTCCTGCAGCCGTCGGAACGGCATTTGCTGCAGAACGTTTGGGGGTCAGCGCCGCACCGCCGGACACAAACGGCACCAGCAGTAGCATGGCACACGCCGTTGCTGACAGTACCAACAGACTCGACTGCCAGCCGAGTTGCTGCATCAAAACGTGGGTGTAGGGAAGTGCAAGCAAAATGCCGACGCCGCTCCCCAAGCCGACTGCGGCGATGGCTTCTGTGCGATTCTTGTCTGACGCAACACGTCCAACGGCGCCGATCATTGTGTTGATCCCGGCGCCGGCAATGCCAAAGCCGAGAAACATGCCAGAGATCAACAAATGTAATTCGGTGCGCGCCAGGTACATCGCAACGAGACCAAGCACCGTCGTCACAACGCCGAACACAACCACACGCCCGACGCCAAGCTTATCGGATATAGCACCGAGGAACGGCGCCGAAATCCCCCAGACGATATTTGCGACAGCAATGGCAAGTCCATAGGAGCCACGGTCAAGCGCAAGTGTGTCTGTGACAGGCTTGAGATAAAGCCCCATGACCTGGCGAAGCCCCATCCCAATGCCCGCGATCGTCGCAGCCGCGAGAATGATCACCCACAACGAATAGCGTGAGGATTGGTTTGCAGGTGGTGCCACGGTCATGCAGTCGCGCCTCGTTTGTTGCGTTTTTTATTATTTCTCAGAGCGGCAGACGAAAGGTCTTGTGTTCGATCTCGACAATCGGTCCACCGACAGTGGTCATGCCCCGACCGAACAATTCTATGCTGACGTGGTTTGGTTCTCGTGTCACTTGAAACAAGTTATAGCGCGCCAGGTCTTCGCCATGATGTGACCGGGCCGCCGAACTAGAACCAAGGCCGACAATAGGTATCTGCGGAGCCGGTGCATCATCACACGCAGGCCCCGAAATCTCGGTCAGGAGACTTCGATGGTTGTGGCCATAAAGGACCAATTCGGCACCTACTGTCTGCAAGACCTGCTGCAAGTCGGCGGCATCTTTGAGTGCACGCCGTGGAGAGGCAAGACCTGGTACCGGCGGATGGTGGATGAGCACCACGCGCACCAAATTCTCCGCACGCAACGCCTCGAGGATCTGGCGCAGTGCAAGCAATTGCGCCTCGCCCATCTCGCCAGCAGCAACAAACGGACGCGTTGGCACCGCCGAGTTGCAACCAACAAACGCCACAGGTCCAATTCGCCGCACAAATGGAAACACCATCTCATCTGCACGGGTTTTGGTATTATCCGACTCAGGGTGATGCGCCATAAAAGCCTGCCACTTGGCAACGCCCTCGCCGTGCTTCATTGCGACGTAAATATCGTGATTGCCGGGGATGACGGTTACATCCAGCGGGCCGCCAACTTCGTGTAACCATGCGCGTGCGGCGGTGTACTCGTCTGGCAATCCGATATTCACAAGATCACCCGTGACCACGATATGGTCAGGCTGTGGTACCGCGATCTTTAGGTCGGCCAACAAACGAGCGACGACGTCAACCCGGTGCACGGATTTGCGCCCGCCATGCCAATTGAGAAAACCGAGAACGCGTTTGACGTTCCAATGGCGCAAATGAAACGGTGGCATGTCCGACAGATGCACATCTGTGAACTGGGCAAACGTGAATCGCTCTCGTTTTGACATCGGCGGTGATTATCATCCCTTAACGACGACGGTTGCCCTAAGCGCGCCAAACAGATAGCCCAACACAGGGCCCGCGGCAAAAGCGGCAATCTAGTGCTTGCCTTTTAAAGACGAAATTGAAAAACTGGGTACGGACAAGCGATAAGGGATTCGTTGGTTTGCCAATTGAGAAAATGACACGGAAAGCGGTTCAGGGCTATTGGCGCCTTTCGCGGAGCCTGACCCTTGGGGCACAAGGCGTTATCATCGATCCAGAAAATCGTGTCCTTCTGATCCGCCACACCTACCGTCCCGGATGGCACTTTCCCGGCGGTGGCGTAGAGAAAAACGAAACAGTGTTAACGGCCTTGACGCGTGAATTGCATGAAGAAGCCCGCGTCGTGTGTGATTCACCGCCGGAGTTATTCGGCATGTATGCTAATTTTCGCTACTTTCCCTCGGACCACATTGCCCTTTTTATCGTTCGCAATTGGCACCAGCCCGAACCTCCGAAGCCAGATCGTGAGATCGCAGAACATGGTTTCTTTAAGCCAAACGCTCTGCCTGAAGAGATCAATCCACCGACCCAGCGACGTATTGTCGAGATTTTCGATGACGTACCGCGCGCGGAAATGTGGTAGCGACGGTAAAGGTCACAGCGCAACCGAAATCGCTTGAACCCAACCCTGGGTCCCGCAAACGCATCCCTTGACGCTACGCCCCAACGCGCCACCCTTCCCTGCCAATCACAGAGTGATCCGCCTTTCGATGACGACGAACATCCGCCCAATTTCCCCCGACGATCAGAAAGCCATCGTTGAGCTGCACGCGCGTAGTTTTGGCCCGGGCCGATTTGCCCGCACCGCCTATCGTATTCGCGAACGCGGTGGCTCTGAAGCGAAGTGTTCACGCGCCATGTTCGATGGCGATCGTCTGATCGCCAGCGTGCGTTTGTCTGAAATTTCGATTGGTGGCAAATCCGGCGCGGTTCTGTTAGGCCCAATTGTTGTGACGCCGGAATTGAAAGACAACGGCCGCGGATCCGCGTTGATGCAGGCGGCTATCGACGCGGCACGCTCCGACGGCCACCGCGCGATTATACTCGTTGGCAACGAACCATTTTATGGACTCTTTGGTTTCAAACCTATTCCACCTGGCGACATCGTTATGCCTGGTCCCGTCGATCCCACACGCCTACTGGCGCTAGAGTTGGTCGACGGCGCCATGACGGGCTACAAAGGGCTTATCAGCTCTAAGGCTTGACAGAATTAGTCTTGGAACGGGTCCTTCATAAGGATTGTGTC
>JAJFHI010000355.1 GCA_021775715.1 Hyphomicrobiaceae bacterium
GCAATTTTGGACCGGCAAACGCATGCAGACCTATCTGCAAGCGCTATTTCGTGCTGAGCCGGGCGTTGACGATGCTCTGGCCGAGCGTCTTGCCGCCCGCGCCAATAAAGCGATCAACCGCATGCTGGTGCGGGACGCAACGCCACCTGCGCCAGCAGACAATGATGCCGGCCATGCGCCTAAGGCTGCGGCGTCAACGAAAAACACTCCCCCAGCAGAGCCCGCGTTTGACCCGTACGCATTTAGCGCAATGGTCGTTTACGCCAGGAAAGGCGCCGATGCTTTGTTGCAGAAGCTGAAAGCAATCGAAGACCCGGCTCATCTCAAACAACTTGCCGACGCACAGCACATCGGCCTCAAAGCTCCGATTGACACGCCAGAACAGTTACGCGCTTCAATCGTCGTTGGCGCCAAACAGAGGCTGGCCGACAGACGCGCTGCTGCGAGCTGATTAGCCGTCAGGCGACATTTTTTCTGGCGGAACAGCTGCATTTTCGTCGCCGAACAAAGCAGCCTGCCAAACGCCGATCGCCTGCTTCGTTTCTTCAACATCATGCACGCGAACCATTTGCACGCCCTGGGCAATTGACGATAACGCGGCAGCCAACGAGCCCGGAATGCGGTCTTTCGGATCTTCCACGTTGCAAAGCTGGTCGATCAGTTTCTTGCGCGAGGCACCCAACAGGATCGGCACACCCAGTCCGTGATAAATACTCATGGCACCCAGCACCGCCACGTTGTGATGCAGGTGTTTGCCGAAACCAATGCCGGGATCAGCGATGATCTTTGCGCGCGGAATGCCAACCGCATCACATGCCTGAATACGCCGCTCAAGAAAATCATAAACATCGAGTACAACGTCGCTGTATTGCGGGGTATCGTTCATCGTCTTGGGGTCACCTTGTGCGTGCATCAGGATCACCGGTAGCCCAGTGTCGGCGGCAACATCCATGGCCTCGGGATCATGCGTCAACGCCGACACGTCATTCAGAATATCGACACCGGCATCTGCTGCGCGTTGCATCACTTGCGACTTTCGCGTGTCGATCGAAATCAGCGCGTCTGTCTTGTCTCGCAATGCTTCGATCACCGGCATCACACGCGCCAGCTCTTCGTCGATCGGGACAGTCGCCGCACCCGGCCGGGTACTTTCGCCACCGATATCCAGAATGTCGGCGCCGGCTTCGACAAGCCGCAAGCCGTGATCGACGGCGACCTGGACGCTGTCAAAACTGCCACCATCAGAAAAGCTGTCGGGCGTGACGTTGACGATCCCCATAATGCGCGGCGTGTTGAGTGACAAACCCGCAAGCCGCATGCGGGGCTCGCGCAGTGCCTCGAACATGTCAGACGCCGCCAGCGTGTGACGCCCCCAGTCACGCTCCATAAACTCACCAAGTCCTGTCACCTGGCGCTGCGTCTGGGGGCCGCGCTCAAAGACCTCCAGAGCTGAGAACGCCAGTCGTCCACCCGCCAATGGCAACCCACCCCAAACGGTACCGGTTTCAGGGTCGGCGGTCGCCGGAAAGATCCCGACGGGGCGGACATAAACAGAGCGCTGCATGCAAAGGCCTCAAATTCTTAAGCGAACGATTGGATCACGTTAATAGAGCCAGAAATGCCAGACGCCAAATAGGCGTATGGCCGCGAAGTGCTCCACAGCCAGTCGATCGATGTGTGCTCACGCTGTTATGCCCTGCGGGCAGGTTGCGCGCAGCGCCCGGGCCGCGCTCAAGTAGCGGAGCGGTAGCGCAAATACAGATCCAGACGCTCGCTTGCCGCTCGCATCATTGCAAAGGGTTATTTGTGCTCACGCTACTCTGCCCTGCGGGCCGGCTCCGCACGGGACCGGGAACGATTCAGACACTCGCATCATCGCACCCGGGTGCCACGCGCTGAGATCGCGCAAGGGGAAACGGATGTCGTGCCATACGGCAATATCTTGCGGTATTCACTCGACCGGCGCAGGCCTGCGCGCCTGTGTGTTCCGGACAAACTGTGCAGGGGAAACGTTTGTCTCTCGGTCGAGAAGGCAAAAGCTCGGTTCGCCTGAGCCCCTATCAGCGAAGGCGAAAAACCGCAGCTAAACAAACAGCGACCCGCCGCGTTGCAGCGCCCCGCCGGAGCGCCAGGCTGAGCTTTGCTCAGCCTGTACGGCGCGTGAGGCACATTAAGACGGCTGTGGTTCCATGCCGCCGGCGTCCGGATCCGGCTCGTCGCGTGGTTTCGTGGACCGTCCAGCCATCGGCACGGCTGAGCCAATAGGGCCACCACTGTCATCGTCTTCGTTGCGCATGATCTTTTCGCCGCGCATCAACGCCTCGGTTTCAGCACCGGAGAGGGTCTCATACTCCATCAACGCCCGCGTGATCGCTTCGAGCTCCACCTTGTGTGCGCTTAGAACTTCCCAAGCTTTCTTTTCGCCGGTGGTAACGATACGGCGAATCTCTTCGTCAATTAGCCGTGCGGTCTCTTCCGACATGTTCTGCTGTTGCGTCACAGAATGGCCGAGGAACACCTCTTGCTGGTTTGGGTTGTAAAGCAGCGGCCCAAGCTTGTCGCTCATGCCCCATTCCGTCACCATGCTGCGTGCAATGTTTGTTGCTTGCGAGATATCGCTCGACGCACCTGTGTTCAGGTGGTCTTTGCCATAAATGATCTGCTCAGCAACACGCCCGCCAAAAGCCATCGCGATTTTGCCGGTGCACCACTCCAACGAGTAACTGAGCTTGTCGCGTTCCGGCAAACTCATGGTCACGCCCAGCGCCCGGCCGCGCGGAATGATCGTCACCTTGTGCAGCGGGTCGTTACCCGGAACAACTACGTTGACCAGCGCATGGCCCGCCTCATGATAGGCCGTTGCGAGCTTTTCTTCTTCCGTCATGGCCATTGAACGGCGCTCGGCGCCCATCATGACCTTGTCTTTGGAATCCTCAAACTCAGTCTGCGTCACAAGACGCTTGTTCCGCCGTGCCGCAAGCAGTGCTGCCTCGTTGACCAAGTTGGCCAAGTCTGCACCGGAAAAACCAGGGGTGCCGCGTGCGATAACCCGCGCGTCTACGTCTGGTGCAATAGGCACCTTCCGCATGTGGACTTTGAGGATCTTCTCCCGTCCCCCAACGTCCGGGTTTGGCACCATGATCTGACGGTCAAAACGGCCAGGGCGCAGCAATGCGGGATCGAGAACGTCGGGACGGTTAGTTGCCGCTATAATGATGATGCTTTCGTTGGCTTCAAACCCATCCATCTCGACCAGCAGCTGGTTCAGGGTTTGCTCGCGCTCATCGTTGCCCCCACCGAGGCCGGCGCCACGATGACGGCCAACCGCGTCAATCTCGTCGATGAAGATAATGCAGGGCGCATTCTTCTTGGCCTGCTCGAACATGTCGCGCACACGGGACGCGCCGACACCAACGAACATCTCAACAAAGTCAGAACCCGATATCGAGAAAAACGGAGCGTTGGCTTCGCCAGCAACAGCGCGCGCGATCAACGTCTTACCGGTACCCGGAGGTCCGACCAGAAGTGCGCCGCGTGGAATGCGCCCACCGAGGCGCTGGTACTTCTGCGGATCGCGCAGAAACTCGACAATTTCCTGGAGTTCAACTTTCGCTTCATCGACGCCAGCTACATCATCAAACGTTACGCGGCCGGAACGCTCTGTCAAAAGCTTCGCCCGCGACTTGCCAAATCCCATCGCACGTCCGGATCCGGACTGCATCTGGCGCATGAAGAAAATCCAGACGCCGATCAACAACAGCATCGGGAACCAGTTCAACAATACGCTGAGGATCGAGGGTTGATCCTCGGCACTCGGTGCGGCTTTAAAATTGATTTTCTTTTCCGAAAGCTTCGCGACCAGATTGGGGTCATTCGGCGCAAAAGTTGAAAACTTGCCGCCATTGCCGGCAAGCACGCCCGAGATACGGTTGCCCGCGATTGTGGCTTCCTTGATCTTGCCCTCATCAACCTGGGTCAGGAACTCTGAATAGGTGATCTCGTTTCCACGACGGTCCTGCTCGGGATTGTTCACGAAATTGAAGACCGCA
>JAJFHI010000356.1 GCA_021775715.1 Hyphomicrobiaceae bacterium
GCGGTGCAGTTGACTTCAACAAGTTCCAGATCGCTGAAGACGTGACAGGAACAGTCACATTTCTGGGTGAGAGCGCCGGTTATAGAAACACGCTTGGAATGTATAAGATCGCCGACGATGGCACGATCTATGACGTTGAGATTCTGTTCGCCAATGCGTCGCTCAAAGGCTCAGGCGGAAGCTTGATTTCCGGCCAAAGTTCAGTTGACGTTGATCTGTCGTCTGGCGACAAAGTTGGCTTCTTCGTGGTGCCAAACTCTTACGCCAAGAGCGGCATGAGTAAATTGCTGAACGACACCGACGGATCGTTCCGGTTCGCCGGCCCGAACGGGGAACCAGGCAACGTCAATGGTGGGTCTGTGGTGACGTTGGTGCACGTTAGCTCCAGTGGCAATGAAACAGATATCAAGTCGCAGTACGGCACGTCGGTTTTCCACTCACAGGGTGGCGCGGATGGCGGCCTAAACGGTGACAATTTCAAACATGTGAAAGGCGATGTGTCCGTCGACGACGGCACGGTTCGCATCGGCTTTGAAGATCTCAAGGGCGGCGGCGACAAAGACTTCGACGATTCCGTCTTCGTCTTCGACATTGGCAAGACGAATGCCGCTCTGCTGGCAAAAGAGCAAACCAAGAAGGTAACGTCGACCGATGACGATATGATCTTTGGTGGCGATGGTGCCGACAAACTGTTTGGTATGCGCGGCGATGACTTTATCGAGGGCGGAGATGGCGATGATGCGATCTATGGCAACTCGGGCGATGACGTTCTACTCGGCGATGCCGGCAATGACGTGATCAAAGGCGGCTCGGGCGTTGACCTTTTGGTCGGCGGCGAAGGTAACGATGAGCTGCACGGCAATTCCGGCGATGACAATTTTATTGGTGACGCCGGCGACGACAAGGCATTTGGTAGCTCAGGCAACGATACATTCTTCGACGGCGCCGGCAATGACAGATATTACGGCGGCTCGGGTGAAGACGTTTTCTTTGGAGGGTCGCCAGACGGCTCCGCAAGCGGCAATGATCTTTTCGTCGGTGGCTCTGGCAATGACACGCTTGACTACAGATTTGGTTCTGGCGCTGAGGGCATTACGGTTGATCTCAGCAAGCACGTAATCGAAGGCTTCGGCACGGACGAAGCATGGAGTGTCGAGACAGTTATTGGGACATCCGCTGACGATACCTTCAAAGGTGACAAGCGTGACAACACGCTGGTTGGTGGCGCTGGTGATGATTCCTTCCGCGGTCTCGGTGGTTCGGACGTGTTTACGGGCGGCGATGGTGCCGACGTCTTCGTCTGGTTGGCGAAGGATGTTCTGGACAAAGATTCAGGCCGACATCTTGGTGTCGACCAAATTACAGACTTCGACGCTTCAGAAGGCGACCAGATCAATTTGCGAAAGATCGTCAAAGATTTGGACTATGATTCAATAGAAGAGGTTGTTGACGTTCGAGACACAGACGACGGTGCAGTCGTTGCTGTGAAACTTGCCAATAGATTTGTCGACGTCGTGTCTGTTGACGGCGTTAGCGCAGCGGACCTCATCGCTGATGGATTGATCCTCAGCTAAGCGGTCTAACGAACGATCCAATACATCAAGGGCGGTGACCGTTGTGTCGCCGCCCTTTTTCTATTTCCCCTCCATATTTCACTTCCAGCGAGCAAGCGGTTGAATGTTGCGTGGCGCGCCGAAAAAAAGAAGACGACAAAAGTTTTTAAAAATAAAAACAAAAATAGATCTTTGTATGTAGCCATCAGATAACGATTATGGCGCACAAAACTATGCCTGGATCGCCTGACTTATTGACCTTGTTCATTCTTGCCGCTGATTAGGCTTATGAAATACATGTAGAAAATAATTGTTGGCATGAAAATCCCATAGTTAAATAGAAAAAAAGAGAATAAAATTAGAAATTAAATTGTCAAAAATACTCGTGTCTATTTTTGAGTATTTGCAATTCATCCTACCTAAATTGTAATTCGGAGAAATTACCCGACTGCACGCTTTTGGGAGGTGAAGACGAATGGTCACTATTACTGGCACAGTGCTCAATGACACTCTTACCGGCACTGACCTGGATGACGTGATCCTTGGCCTCGAGGGTGATGACACGATCAGAGCTGGTGCAGGTGATGATGTTGTCAATGGTGGAGATGGTGTGGACTACGTCTCAGGAGGCGACGGCAATGACACCATTCTTGGAAATGCCGGGAACGATACCGTCTATGCGGACCGTGGAAATGACACGGTTTACGGTGGTTTCGGCGATGATGTCTTAGTGACTGACGCTGG
Organism: Hyphomicrobiaceae bacterium; assembly: GCA_021775715.1. Classification (GTDB taxonomy): domain Bacteria; phylum Pseudomonadota; class Alphaproteobacteria; order Rhizobiales; family Hyphomicrobiaceae; genus JAJFHI01. Next base: position 2,298 of record JAJFHI010000356.1, read on the forward strand.
AGAAGACCACGTCTTTGGAAACGACGGTGACGACAGTATCTTTGCAGGCGGCGACAACGACACGGTCGAAGGCAACAAGGGTGATGACACCATCTTTGGCAATGGCGGCGCAGATATTCTAAGCGGCAACTCTGGCGACGACTTTATTGTGGGCGGTAGTGGCGACGATGTCATCTATGGCAGCAGCGCACCGAGTTCAGCTCCTGCTTCGTCAATCAATTCGCCGTACGATGTACAGGCAGCAGCCGAGGCCGAACTAGCGGCTTTTCAGGCGAGAGTCACTGAGCTTACAAACCCATGGCAAGCTGACGAAACTGTGCTTCAACCTCTGCAGTTCTTTTTTGGCGATACTGATCCATTTGAGGATCAGTTTGACGTGCCGACAGCCTTAGACATTCTCGACAATGACCTCCTTCAAGGTGGCGACGGTAACGATACCATCTACGGAAACTCGGGAGAGGATGATCTGCAGGGTGGCGACGGAAATGACCAGCTGTTTGGCGGCAAACATGCAGACTTCCTCGCAGGAGGTGCCGGCGATGATGTTATGTATGGCAATTCCGGCGAGGACTACTTCATTGGTGGCGCCGGCAATGATACCGTCGTCGGTGGAACAGGCTTCGACACGATTGACTATGGTGAAGCGAACTCAGGAGTGACCGCAGACTTGTCAAAACACACTGTTGTCGGTGGCAGCACTGGCAACGACGATATTGATGGGATCGAGGAGTTTGTCGGCTCAGGTTTCGATGACAGCGTCAAAGGTACCAGTGGTAGTGAAGTGATTGCTGGGGAGGCCGGCAACGATTTCATTCGCGGTCTTGGCGGAGACGACCTCCTCATCGGCGGCGACGGCAATGATACATTTTTCTACTACAAGAAAGATGTTCTCAACGACGGCAGCGTCGATACCATTCTCGATCTTGAAATCGGCGATACCATCGACATCCACGATTTCCTGAAAAGCGCTGATTACGCGTCAATCAACGAGGTTGTACAAGTTACTGAGGTTGACGAAGGTTCAATCCTATCCGTCAAAGTTGATGAGAGCTTCGTTGAGGTTGCGCATCTGGTCGACATTTCCGGCTATGATGCCGAGGGCCTCCTTGCTGACGGCTTGATACTGGCTTAAAATTTGGCTTTGCCGAAAAACAGACCGCTACTGGTCCGACCAGTGGCGGTCTTTGTCGTCGGCACTACAACACGAAGGCTTGGAAGAGAATTTTACCGACCAATCCCGGCGTTTCTTCTTCTGTGTTCGCAACTTGTTTAGGCCTTTCTGTTAACTTCTGCCTCAGCAACTAATTCGATTTTTTGGGGCCCCACCGATGATCAAGCAGAAAAAGACACTTACCAAGGACGAGGTCCAAAAGCTGCTGTTCAATTTCGCTGGTTTTTCCGTTTTGATTGGCGTTGGGCTTTACATTTTGTCTTCCGCATTTGTTCGCGAAGAGATCGCGCAGTGCTCGAAACGGTTCCCTGTTGCGACAGAACTCTCTTTTCGTTCCTCAGAAGGCACTCAGTTGACGCCTATCGAATTCCAGTCCGTTCTGAGTGGTGAATCTCAGAATATTCTTGAAAATACCGAGTTTGTAGAAGTGGATGGAAATCAGTCAGGTGTCGCTTTGAAAGTTCGCATGGGCGACAAATCAATACACGATGCCGATGGTGAACAGCAAATTTCCGGCGTGAAGTTCCGCTGGGCTCCAAGCAGCTACGACAATTCGGGTACGGGATGTCTGACCTATAAAGTCATGCTGCCGGAGGACTTTGATTTTTCCCGTGCGGGTGCCCTGCCAGGATTTCATGGCGAAGGCGACACAAAGAACGACGATGGCAAGGCGCAGGATTTCAAATTCGTATCCCGTGTCAACTGGGGCCAGAATGGCGAGATTTCGGTGCGATTTGTGCGCGATGGCGAAGAGCGGAAAATGAAACCGGTCGGCTGGGGATCATCGAGACGTTTCAAGCCTGGCCAGTGGGTTGATCTGGAGCAGGAATTCGTTGCCAATTCGCCGACTGAGGCCGACGGCATGTATCGTCTTTGGGTCAACGGCGAGCTGGTTATGGATCAGGAGCATGTTGCCTGGGCTCCAGCGGGCACCGCACAACTCCTCGGTATTACCGGTGCCGTTGGTTATACGCCACGCAAGAAAAATCGTGGCCGCGCCGACGACCAGAATGATGACACGAAGAGCCGGGTGCACTTCGTCCACGTCACACCATTCCAATTCCGTTGGCAGTAGAACCGCGTCCCTCTGCGGTGACTTTCCAGGTTGTCTGAAGAGATTGTGAGCGCTGCTCTGTCTCTAACGGACTGCGTGTGCATTCGGCGGTCAAGCCTGCAAACTGCTCGGCTTACATCTCATTGTACGAAAATTGAGCTGATATTTCTCATATGGAAATTTACCGATTGCTTGAGTCTTGAAATTAGGCTGGGGAGTACCCTAATTAATAAGGCCTGATCGCGGCGCCGTCCCATTTCTATCCCCCGTAGAGATCGCGCCGCGAATTTCGCCCGCAGTCCGTCCCCCGGCTGCGGGCTTTCTTATTTTAGCGTGCGTTTGAAAATGCTTTTTCTGGTTACCGTACCGGGTGCAAAAAATCTGAATGATTGTCGGCGCGGCAACCCCGTGAACCACACTTTCAGATAGCAGTATTGGGTTGTTTGAGTATTTTCATTTCGGCCCGACGATTGAGGTCTGCAACGGCTAAGCTGCCGGCTGACGGACACGCAATTTCTGATTAGGATCGGCCGCTTGGCTGCCAGCCTGCTGCAAGTGCTTCGTCTTCACTGCAAAACCATCTCTCGCCCAGGCTATTTCGCACTTTGATGCGCCGGTAGCTCTCAGACCATGGAAGTACGTACTTGCGTCCGCTGCGTGATACTCGGCCTTTTATGGGGCAACCATCAGGACGCGCTTTCTTTGCAGCTGCCCACTTTGCTGCACGGACTTTATCCGGGCGTTGAGCCCGGCCCTGCCAAATACCGCGCTTAGCTTCTCGGGCCTCGTTCTCATTCTCGCGGTAAGCATTCATGAAGGTCTCGGTGGCAAAGACGTGGCCGCGCGTGACAAGAGCTTTGCCAAGATCGCCGTATCGTGCGTTCGTACAGGTAACGGTCGGCGTGCCATCGTCATGCGTGGCGACACGTTCGCATGTGGCGGTAAGTCTGCCGGTGAGTTTGCGTAATGCACGCAGCGCCGCGCGACCACAGCGCCACGATTTGGACCGCGCAGTCTTGCACCGTTGCGTGGCAATCGGAGCATCAATCCCGTCAAGTTTAACGACGCGGCCCGCAATGCGCATTGTATCGCCCGACATTGCGACGGCGCGGCCTTTTACAAACACACTCGGCGACGACGATATGAGTGAGTCGGCTTGAAATCCGATCGTTGGCAACTGCTGATAACCAACCCATCCGACTGCGGCAACCAGGCCTCCCAGAACCGCAAAACCAGCGATGCGCGTAGATGTCGGTGATTGCAAAACGGCAGGTAAAGGTATTTCGATGTTTTGCTTGTGCAGCAACGATAAGAACGCCAATCCGAGCAGCGGAACGGCCAGAGCTGTTGCAACAAATGCGTCACCGCCAATTCCGGACTCGCTGATGTGAACCGCAGCAGCCACCGCTGCTAGCAATCCGATGACTCCAGCCGGCACGGCAATGGTTGGTTGTAATATTGCGTGGCCTTGGATTTTGTCCAGGACGGGCGCTAGAAAACGCCAAAACTGTTTCAGTCTGCGCCCCAGAATTGGTAAGATTTCGTCGGCGGCCTTGAGCGCAAAGTACCAGGCTGCTCGGCTGCCGGATTTTGTTGACGACCAAAGTTTTTGTCCAATGATGGCGGCATTCGACTTGGTCTTGGCCCACAGGCCCACTGACGCTGCGCCGACGCTTTGTGCTGCTTGATGGACACCCCTCTTTGCCAGCTGAGCACTTTCGCGCCCGACCTTCAGACCTGCATCACCGGCCTTTTTTACGCCGTCGGCAGCAAGATCACGCGCCTGCACGACCTTTTCACGACGCTTGGCCCTGCGATAAAGCACAGTTGTCCGGATGTGTTTCTCCCAGGAAAAACCATCATCCTTTTTACCCCAATTGAACATTGATAGTGCCCCCGCCTGCCATCTCACGTCACTCGCCATAGCGAATCTGCGGCGAGAATGAATAGCAAATTAGGCCTCGTTTTGACTGTAAGCCCCGGGCTCCACAACTTCAGTTGCTTTTTCACGACGTGGTTGCGTAAAGTCAGTGGTCGGTGTGGCGAGATGGATGCGACCGTCAGTCAGCAAAGAACAATAAGAACAACGGAGATGGATTGATGGCAAATCACAAATGGTACGGGCCGGGGCATGGACCTGGGCGGCACTTGCTGCTGGCGGTGACAGTTCTCGTCGGTGCCGCTGCGCTGCCTGCGTTCGCCAAAGATATTGGGCCTGTGCATGATTTATGTGATGTCCAGGCCAAAGGCACGGCGGCTTGGCGGAATTGCGTGGCGAAATCATCAGCCGCGCGCCGTTCGGATGCTGAGTTGTTTTACGCCGGCTATTGGCTGGCGAAATCTGGAAATTATCGAGAAGCTTTGGTTTATCTGCGCCAGGCTAAAGAGCCGGATGACCGCGTGCTGACGTATCTCGGATTCGCATCTCGCAAGCTTGGCCGGACACAGGAAGCTTTCGGCTACTACCAGGCGGCGTTGAGGAAAAATCCCGATTCCGTGGTTACTCGGTCATATCTTGGCGAGGCATATCTCGCGATTGGTTCGCTCGACAAAGCGAAGGATGAGCTGTCGGAGATTGCCAACCGATGCGGCACGGTGTGCGCGCCCTATGAAGAGCTGGCCACAGCGGTGGCGGCCTATGAGCGGATTCGTATCGGAAATGGGTAACTTGCGGCTCGACAGGTGACGGAAATGAAAAAGGGCCGCTTCGAAAAGCAGCCCTTTTTCTTTAAGTGTCGTTCTTGGAAAAGCTCTAGAACTTGATACGTGCGCCGGTCATGACGACGTCGAGATCTTCGAATGCCACGTTGGCTGTATTGCCGGTGCCCTGTTCAAGGAATGTCGCGTCGCCTTCAATGTGACGATAAACGGTGTAGAGTTCCATCGCAGCTGCATCGATTTTCTGGACGATACCAAAGCCGTAAACTTCGACATCGCTAGACGAAATGTTTGACGCGTTGGCAAAGCCCGCCGCAGTGGCGACCGCATCTCCCGCGCCGACGTTTCGATCATTCGCTCCTCCGTCATGGTCGAAGTACTCACCAAAGATCATCGTTTTACCCAATGTATTGAAGCGCTGGTAAACTCCGGCTGTGATGCCGTAGAAGGTGTGCTCGTCATCAACATTGACGCCGTTAAAGGCAGCGACCTGGTTCGTCTGGTTGTCGGTAAATTGACCCGCACCGACGGTTAGATAAAGCCCCGTAGGTACGTGAATGACGCTGGCGGAACCACCAATCTGTTCACAATCGGCGTCGGTTGTACCTGTATTGTTGACGATACAGGCAGGTGAACCGCCATCAGCTTCTGTGTTTGCTCCGTAGCCGATGCCCGCTTTGACTTTGAGGTCACCAAATTCACCAGCGTAGCGCAAAGCCACATCCCAGCTGTCGTCTTCACCGTAAGAGGCCATCAAGTTGAAACCAGCAATTGATGGTGACTTGTAAGCGACAGTGTTTTCGCGTGAGCTCTCGCCAGGTTGAACGAAGTTGTCTTTCACCAAACGGCGCCACTCCAAGCCACTGAGGCCTGCCGCTCCGGGGGCGGTGCGGAGTTGAAAGCCCGAGAAGTAGTCTTCCGGGTCGGCATTTTTGTGAGCGCCACTGCTTGCTTGGGTGAGTTCCGTGATGCCCTGCGTTGCGGTCTCCGTCAGGCCAACGTTGAGCTGACCGAATGTTTTGCTTTTGATGAACCAAGTTGAGTAACGCAGATCGACTCCGCCGCCGGCGCTATCGTTATTTTGGTCGACACGATCCGAACGCGTCGAGCGAAAGCCGAGTTCAAGGCGATATCCAGCGCTCCAATCACTCGTAATTTTGGCTTTACCTCTGAAGCGGACACGCGAGCGCGATGTTTCGTTGGAAACTACATAAGCGTTACTCTCGCCGCCATCGTCCCAGAACATCACGGCATGGTTCACATGACCAGAGATGGTCAACGAAACCTTGCGGTTGCCCTTGCGAGCTGTCGTGGCCTCAAGCTCAGCAATGCGCTCTTCGAGGTCAGCGCAGCAATCGCCACCGAAATCTGCAGCTTGAGCTGTTGTCAGTGCAAAGCTCGAAGCGACAAGTGCTGCACCAAGTATTCTGAATTTCATAGTGTGGTCCCCAGCTTTACGAATGAGGTTTAAAACTTGACTTTGTAGGTCTACTTAGCACTAGATGTAGCGACACGATATGACCAAAAAGCCTCAGTCTCACATTTTCCTTGTTAGCTGAGTCGGCACATGAATTATCGTTCCTCAAGCCTACCCAAGTGCCTGTTGGACTGGGACGTCATTGTTTCGCTTCTTGATTTCGAAAACATCTGCTTTCTCAAACGCTTATTCCGCATTGTTGGAGGCATGACCTGCGGCTTAAAGCTGGCGCCATGATTTTTTGGCCGCCGCTGCGCGTGCCTGTATTGCGAGCAAGAAGTACACAACAAAAAGGGCCGCTCCGAAGAGCAGCCCTTTAACTGGAAGTGATGTTGGTTTCAGATCTTCACGGTGTCGTAGGGGAGAAGATCGTCATCGCGTAATTTTCAATCTTAGAACTTGATCTGAGCACCTCCGATAACTGTCTGCCAGGGTTCAGAAGCAACAGCACCGGCAGTCGTTGTGATGTCGGGACCGTAGTGCTTGTAGTGCAGGTAGAAGTCCATAGCCGCAGCGCTAACATTCTGGTTGAGGCCGACTTCAAACATCTCGAACTCAACATCAGTGATGTTGTTGCCATTAAACGTGTTGATCGCACCAGAGTTGTCACGAACAGTGGCACCGGCTTCGCGCACGTAGTAGCCGCCGAAGAACGTTGTCTTACCGAGCGAGTTCCACTTCTGCTCAATACCGCCCTGGATGTGGTAGAATTGGTTGTCATCCGTTGCGATGCCGGCAGCCGTTAGGGTCTGGTCATTGACGTCGTCTTCGCGGATGCCGTAAGCACCCGTCAGGAACAGACCTGTAGGGACGTGCATGGCACTCAACGACGCGCCGATTTCTTTGCAGCTGGAACCGCTTGTGATGCCAGCGTCGTCGTCTGTGCACTCTTCGTCACGCTCAGTTGCTTCGCCGTAACCGACGCCGCCTTTGACTTTGAAGTCGCCAAGTTGGCCGGCGTATTTCAAAGCGACGTTCCAGACGTCGTCTTCACCCCATGCAGCGGCGAATGAGAAGTCACCGAATTTTGGTGTGTTATAGCGAATCAAGTTGCCGCGCGAACCTTCACCCGGTTCTAGCACCTGAGCGAGGTTGTCCCACTCACCAATGTTAGCGCCAGTACCTGACTGGCGGATCGCGAAGCTGTCGTTCGCGTCGAGAACGTCTGGGTTCGCGAAGTGCTTGATATTGGCAACCTGCTGCTGGGTGATGCCATCGTGAGCCATACTGGTTTCACCAACAGTGACGGAACCGTATGTCTTGCTGCCCAGTGACCACTCAGCCTTACGAAGGTCGAAGCCGCTGCCGCCGTCATCAGTGTCAGCGTCGATCGCGCCTTGATCGGCGGTGCGGATACCAACTTCGATTTTGAACTTCGCGAACCAGTCTTTCGTGATCTTGGCTTTGCCTTTAAAGCCAAAACGCGTGCGCGAAGTATCGTTCGTAAATTGGTAGACGTTTTGTTCGAAGCCATCGTCCCAGTAACCGATTGCTTCGTTGACCTTGCCGTAGATCGTCAGCGAAACCTTGCGGTTGCCTTTGCGGGCGGTTGTTGCTTCCAGCTCAGCAATACGCTCTTCCAGGTCGGCGCAGCAATCGCCGCCGAAATCTGCAGCGTTTGCTGGTGTCAGTGCGAAGCCCGTCAAAACAAGCAAAGCTGCACCGAAAGTTTTGAGTTTCATTAGGTGGTCCCCAGTTTTTGTAACCAATTACTCATGTCTTGATCGGATGTGGATGTATCCAAGCCTCCATCCTGACGTCGGGACCATATCGCCCGACCCTGTCAGTTGCCTTTCGCCCCTGTGGCGCCGATGCAACGAAGCTGAAAAGCTGCCGAGAACGACAAACCCTTCAATTGAAAGTTTGGATTTGTGACAATTCGCAGCTGCTTAGTTAGCTGACACATAGCTGTTACATAGGCGCGCTAATGCTGATCCGATCGGCAGTTCAAGGCGAGACAAATTGCTTTGTGACGAAGCGAAAATGCGTGCCTATCGCATGCGTAAGTTAGACGGTCGTTTGGGGTGCTGAATGCGCATTGTTCTTCTCAATATCAGTGGCGGGTTTTCAGCGCGATTTTCACTGGTGTTGCGTCAGCTCGATCACGTTGTTGATGTTGTCGAACATGCAGCAGAAATGCAGGCCGCTGTGCTCACGAGCGCTTACGATCTGGTCGTACTCGACCTCGACGACGCCTCCGGCGAAACTGCCGGTTTGGTGAGCTGGGCTAGGGTGACAAAACCGGCACTAAAAATTCTCATCTGTAAGAGTCGAGAATCTCTCAATCTGGTCAGTGAAGCGTTGAGCAAAGGTGCAGATGAATTTGTGCTCAAACCGATCGATAGTAATGAGCTTCGTGTCCGACTTTTGGCCCTCGAGGGCAAAGGACTGACGGCGAAGCAAGAGGATGTCGTGGTCGATTATGGACCTTTACGTGTGGATTTAGCATCACGTCAGGTGTGGCTGAATGGAAACATTTTGGAGCTGACACCGCGTGAGCGAAGTGTGCTGCAGGTCTTGCTCCGCCACCGCGGAAATGTGGTCAGTAAAGACTACATTGCCTCGCGTGTTTTCTCGATGGAAAACGAGGCTGCTCCCTCTGCGATTGAGATCTACGTCCACCGACTGCGCCGCAAGGCAGCGCATCCAGATCTTAAGATCAAGACGGTGCGGGGGCTGGGCTATCAACTTGAAGCTCTCCCTTTAGTCGCGGCCTAGCTAGCACCGACGAATAGGTAGAAATTATTTTTGAGTCAGCTGCTTAGTGGTTCGGATGCGTTCGGGCCGCCTCAGGACCTTGTCGCTGCAATCATGTAGTTGACGTCGATGTCGGAGCTGCGCGACCAGCGGTCTGCCAGTGGGTCAGATGTCAGACCCTCGAACTTTGGATTGTCTAGGCCGTGGCTCGCAAGGTCCGCGGCGAAATCGTTCGGTGGAACGAACCGGTCCCATCGATGGGTGCCGCGCGGCACCCATCCGAGGATGTATTCTGCGGCGACAATCCCCAAAGCATAAGATTTCAGTGTACGGTTTAATGTGGCTCCGATAAACAGGCCGCCTGGCCGGACCAACTTGGCGCATTGCCCAAGGAAAGCTCGCACATCTGGAACATGCTCGACGACTTCCAAGCACGTAACGACATCAAAAGTGTCACCAGACGACGTGAGGTCTTCGACGCGAGATGCACGATAATTCACTTTGAGTTTCTGCAAATCGGCATGTCGCTGAGCTGCGGCAATGGATTGGGCAGCCGGGTCGATTGCAATAACATCTGCTCCCATGCGTGCCAACGGTTCGGCGATCAGTCCGCCGCCGCAGCCCACATCGAGGAGCCTCAGCCCTTTTAATGGATGGCGATTCGTTCCCATTAGATTTGGAAAGTGGCTGAGGCAGGTGTCGCGAATAAAACTCAGTCGTGCCGGGCCAATCTTGTGAAGTGGGCGAAATTTGCCGTTGGGGTCCCACCATTCAGCCGCCAGAGCATCGAAACGATCGACTTCGGACGTGTCCAGGGTCGCTGGCGCGGCCGAGTCGTTTGCGGAGGTTGTGGACGATAATCTGGACATTGGGGCTCGTGGGCGAAAAAGCATCAAATGCAAAAGGGATGACCAGCCAAATTCGGTGGTGATCCATCTTGTGGTGATCCATCTTATATGGTCTTAAGGCGAATAGGGGACGTGGCGGGGGACGGATTGTCTCAACGAGATGCCGGCGGGAGCAAAGGGGCCTTATTCGGGGGCTCAATGTCACGGCGTGCAGTGCAACGTTGCGATTTTCCGACGTTCCCGGTATTGCTTCGCCCGCAAGCTGGTTGGCGTACTTTGTTTATCGGTTGGCAGGCCCCGCGCCGGGTGCGGTGGGAGCGGGTTGGGCTTTGAAATTCAACTGCACGGCTGTGTCTTTCGCACGGTTATTTCTGGACATATGAGCAACGGACGGTCAGCGAGCGCCCTATGGCACTTGTCGTGATGAAATTTGGTGGCACTTCGGTCGCGGATACCGATCGGATTCGCAACGTCGCGCGCCACATTAAACGTGAGACGGACGCCGGCAATCAGGTTGCCGTTGTCGTCTCGGCGATGGCTGGCACGACAAATCAGTTGGTTGCGTGGACGAAAGGTGCCGCTGGTGAGAGCGTAGTAGAGCCGCGCGAGTACGATGCGGTTGTGGCAACGGGTGAGCAGGTGACCGCCGGTTTGCTGGCAATCACGTTGCAAGCCATGGGAATTGCGGCCAGATCTTGGTGCGGTTGGCAGATTCCGATTGTGACAACTGACGCCCATTGTTCCGCTCGTATTGCGGGAATCGATGGCGCGGCAATCAAAAGCTGCCTGGCGACCGGTGAAGTTGCCGTCGTTACTGGGTTTCAAGGTATCGAACCTGACGGTCAACGAATTGCAACACTTGGGCGCGGTGGTTCAGACACCAGTGCTGTAGCCATTGCCGTCGCTATCGAGGCAGACGTTTGCGATATCTACACAGATGTTGATGGTGTTTACACCACCGACCCGCGCATGGTGCCGAAAGCACAGCGACTGGCGAAGGTGTCGTATGAAGAGATGCTTGAGATGGCATCGCTTGGTTCTAAAGTTTTGCAAACCCGATCAGTCGAGCTTGCAATGACGAACGGTATGCGCGTCCGGGTTCTTTCAAGTTTTGCCGAGCCGGAGAGTCTGGAACCGGTCAAAAAAGGTGCGTGGCCGGAAATCGGCACGATTGTCTGCGACGAGGAAGAGATTGTGGAACATCAAACAGTCAGCGGCATCGCATATGCGAAAGATGAAGCCAAGATCACGATCCTCAGGGTTGATGACAAACCGGGCGTTGCAGCCCGAATCTTTGGCCCACTTGCCGAAGCTAACATTAACGTCGACATGATCGTGCAAAACGTCACCGCCGACGGTGCACACACCGACATGACTTTCACGGTGCCGGCATCCGAGCTGCCGCGGTCGCTTAAAGTTTTGAATGCTGCGCGCCAGGAAATTGGCGACTTTCAAGTGGCAAGTTCGGCAGATGTGGCAAAAGTTTCGATTATTGGCATCGGCATGCGCAGTCATGCAGGTGTGGCTGCGCGAATGTTTGCCGCGTTATCGGAAAAAGGCATTAACATCATCGCGATTACGACATCAGAGATCAAAATCAGCGTTCTTATTGACGCCGCCTACACAGAGCTGGCTGTCAGAACGTTGCATTCGACTTACGGTCTCGACGCAGAATAAGAGCGTCGCTTGAGGCCCATCGAGGGGACTTCGCTGTCACAGGCGAAATCCTGCAGGATCGGCAGAGGTAAATGAAAAACGATCGTGGCGACGGGCCCCGTATTGTGCCCTCGGAACCAGCGCTGCGCGTTATCATGCGCAGGCTCCGGGAGATCATGGCCAGTTCCCATGATGGCCAGACGCGCCTCAATCAGATCGTACATCAAATTGCCGGTGTGATGGTCGCCGAAGTCTGCTCGATCTATCTCAAGCGTGATGACGGTTCGCTGGAACTGTTCGCATCTGAAGGCTTAAAGAGAGATGCAGTTCACGCCACCAGTCTGAAGCGCGGTGAAGGCCTTGTTGGGCGATGCGCCGAATTTGATATTCCGATCAACGAACCTGATGCCAAGTTGCATCCGGCGTTCTCTTATCGGCCGGAAACGGGCGAAGAAGTCTATCACTCGCTTCTGGCTGTTCCCATTCAACGGACAGGACAGGTCCTTGGGGTGCTGGTCGTCCAGAACCAGACACGTAAAGACTACTCAGAAGAAGACGTCGAAGTGTTGCAAGCGACGGCAATGGTCATTGCCGAGAACCTCGTCTCGGGCAACGTTGCCGGAGCGAATGACGACCTAGCTTTTTCAAAATCAACGTCGACGACGATCGCTGGGGAGGTTGTGTCCGATGGAATAGCGCTCGGCCACATCGTGCTGCACAGATCGCGCGTGGTTGTTAAAAAGCTGATGTCCGATGACCCGGTCTCGGAATTGGCGCGCCTGGAGACGGCGATTTTGCAACTAGGTGTGAAATTGGATCAGATGTTTTCAGATCCGAATCTGGCGGCAAAGGGAGACCACCACGATATATTTGAAGCCTACAGGATGTTTGCAAAAGACCGTGGTTGGCAGCAACGCCTGCGCGAAGCCGTCCGCGATGGCCTGACGGCGGAAGCGGCCGTCGAGCGTGTGCAAAATGGAACGCGCGCGCGTCTGCTGCGCCAGGTCGATCCCTATTGGCATGAACGCACACGCGATCTTGATGATTTGTCGGATCGCTTGCTGCGTACGCTTACCGGGGAAACCTCAGATGCGACGTCGCCTCAAAACTAGCCAGACGACATGATACTGGTGGCACGAACGATTGGTCCAGCCGAGCTGTTGGATTACGATCGCAACAAGCTGCGCGGTATGATCATCGAAGATGGTGGTTCGCAAAGCCACGTGGCGATCGTCGCCAAGGCCCTGGGGTTGACGGCGATCGGTCGAATTCGCCGGGTGGTCGAACGGGTGACGACGGGTGATGCAGCCATTCTCGATGGTGAGACAGGTGAAATTCACCTCAGACCATCGCAAGAATTGATCGATGCCTATTCCGACAAGGTGCGTTTTCGTGCCGGGCGCCAGCAACAGTACGCCGAACTCAAGGACAAACCTTCAACGACAAAAGATGGCGAGCACATTTCGCTGCACATCAATGCCGGCCTGCAACTCGATATGGCACATCTCGACGAGTCCGGTGCCGAAGGTGTCGGACTGTTTCGCACAGAATTATTGTTCATGCTGTCGAATTCGATCCCGCGGCTTGATCGTCAGATTAGTTCATACAAGGCTATTCTGGCCGAGGCTGGGGACAAGCCGGTGATTTTCCGCTCGCTTGATATTGGCGGTGACAAGGTGCTGCCGTACCTGCGGTCAACGCCGGAGGAAAATCCAGCGATTGGCTGGCGTGCCATTCGTATGTCGCTGGACCGGCCGGGCTTGTTTCGAATGCAGGTTCGCGCGTTTTTGCGTGCTTCCGCTGGAAAGCATCTCAACCTCATGATTCCGATGGTGACCGTGCCGTCGGAACTCGATGCAATTCGCGTGTTGATCGACAAAGAACAAGCTCTACTCAAGAAGTGGGGGTACGAGGCGCCGGTAGCCGTCTCCGTCGGTGCGATGCTGGAAGTTCCAAGTCTGCTGTTTGATCTCGATGCCTTGATGCAGCGCGTTGACTTTCTCTCTGTTGGAAGCAACGACCTCCTGCAGTTTTTGTTTGCTGCCGACCGAACCAATGCAAACGTCGCGGACCGCTATGATGAGCTTTCGCGGGCGCCATTGTTGGCCTTGCGCGAAATCGTGCGCGCGGCAGACAAGCACGGTGTGACGCTGGCAGTTTGCGGTGAAATGGCAGGTCGGCCGCTTGAGGCTATGGCCCTAATCGGACTCGGCTATCACAGGCTGTCGATGTCGCCGGCGTCGATCGGCCCTGTAAAGACAATGATCTTATCTCTGAATCGTACCAAACTCACAAACAGGATGAACGAACTGCTTCAGTCAAATTCTGAGCAAATTCGTGTTGCATTGAAGGACTTTGCAGCAGAAAACGACATCGAGTTGTGATGTCTTTCTGTGAGGGTTTTTGGGGCACGATAACGTTGACGGCTTGGGCCGGAATATGGCTCGATTTATAGATTTCCCAAAGGCCAATGTTGGTTAACTCCAGCGCACCCAATTACTCGGGTGTTGTGTTTGGCTGGCGTTTTTTAAAAGTGTGCGTAGCGTTATGGCGTTCATTAGCGAACCCCAGTTGCCGTCACTGAGCGACCTGTTCGGGCAAACGCCCGTGCAGCCATCAGCATTGCCGACGATGCCGGGCTTTGTATATGACCAGCCCATTCCAGGTGTCAGACCGGCATCGCCCACGCCCATTGGCCAAGAAGCTCGAATGTCGCCCGACGATCTGGCAGGTGCACGTGCCATTGCGATGCGGCCGCCGGAAATGATCCGCCAGGATATTTCGCGTTTATTCTGGGAACTACGCCGACACTTGGGTGTGTCGCAGTACGATCTTGCCCGCCGCCTCGGAACGGACGTTCACACGTTGGCGGCTCTTGAAGCGGCCCAGGTTTCCGGTTTGCCGCAGTGGCCGGAAACGGCTCGGGTGGTACGAGCTTATCTTGAGATTGTCGGCGTCGACGGGACGCCTGTTCTAGCTGGCTTGAGAACACTGATGCGTGATGAGACGTCGGTGATCGCTCCGGTTTCATTGCCACTTATGACATTGTCCGACCGATTGAAGTCGATCCATGCGACTGCGATGAACAGAACTGGGCCGGGCGGGGGCATTTGGGACGAAGTTGGCAACCAGGCTGACCGTGTTGGATCGCTCGGAAATCTGCCTTTTAAAAAGGAGACAGATAAACATTCGAGCCGCAAAGGTGAAGCTTCATGGACCTCATTTTTTCGACGCAAGGCCTGGCGTCAGCCCAACACGGAGGCGAAGGCGCTGGGCAAACGGCCAAGTTGGAGGTTCGCCTATCTCGGCGGTTGTTTGGTGGCATTGACAATAGTTGCCACGCTAACGCCCGGTTGGGGGGCGATGTCGCAGACGATGCCCGAACCTGTCGGTCATGCGATGCGCCAGGTGCAGGATTTCGTATTGTTGCGTTTTGCCGACGACGAGGACGGCATGCCGTTGATCGATGTCAGTGATCCGCGTACCCGTAAGGACAACAAGCTGGGAACCGCAGACCAATAAGAAGTGTTGGCCGTCCTTACGATGCGGTGTCGTTTGATAACGCCAAAGCTTTATGCAAATCTGCTTCACTGCATCGTGGACCGTAAACCAGGAAGCTCGGGTTCAGGAAATTTCGATCCAACTTCCCATAAGTGAGTGGCGTTCCATCGAGATTTATAACGTGACCGCCAGCTGCTCTCACGACAGCATGTCCAGCCGCGGTATCCCATTCCATCGTTGGACCCAGTCGCGGGTACAAGTCCGCCAGGCCTTCAGCAACCATGCACAACTTCAACGATGACCCAACCTCGAGACTTTCAGCGTTTTCAAAAGTCTGAAGGTAGGCTTCCAAAGCCTTGCTTCTGTGAGACCTGCTGGCACAAATCACAAACTGGGAGGTGTCAGACGTGTCACGGACTTTTATCCGTCGCGCGTTGAGACTTGCCAGGTCGGAGTGCTCCGATTGGAATGGTACGTTAGCTGCGAGGCAATGATCGGGACCGAGTGTTACATAAAGCGATGAACGTGCTGGGGCATAAACAATGCCGAACGTCGGTGTGTCTTTGCTGATCAGGCCGATGTTGACTGTGAAATCCGTATTTCCGCTTAGGAATTCACGAGTTCCGTCCATCGGATCGACAAGAAAGAATTCGGTCCCAATACTGGTTTCGGTTTGTGTGCCGGCACCTTCTTCGGAAACAACCGGAATTGAAGGTGCGATTTGAGCCAGGGCTTTGAGAATGACCGCCTCTGATCTG
>JAJFHI010000357.1 GCA_021775715.1 Hyphomicrobiaceae bacterium
GCGACCGCAATATCGGGACTTTCTCGATTGACGGTGACGCGTTTGACTACAAAACCCGCAGCGGCTTGACCGTCCAGCGCCAGATCCTGAGAGTGCTCAAAAAGCGCGGCAAAGGCATCCTGCTGTTCCACGATATTCAAAAATCGACCGCAAGGGGGGTGATGTCACTCCTCGGAGAACTTCGTGACCGTGGATACAAGATCGTCCATCTGGTGCCAAAGGGGACCACACGGACACTTACTTCATACGATAAATTGGCGGCGCGCCGTCTGGCTAATTCCGCCAAATCGGCTGCCGAGCGCCCACTGGCCAAGCGTTCCATCGTCTGGCCAATCTCTGAACAGCAGGACATCGCCGTTGAACCGCTGGTCAACAAGGGGCCCGTGATTGCGCGACGCAGCACCCGCGACCAAGACCTGCCGTGGCTCGAAGAACAGAAAAAAGAGCGCAAAACGACTACCAAGAAAAGTGCTGCCAAGAAGCGGGCAAAAACGACTTACAGAAAGCGCCCTGGCAAAACCTACAAACGACAGCCTGCCCCGCGAAGGCAGCCGCCAAGCAACAACGCCTGGTCGGACCCATTCTGGTTCGACTGATTACAACTGCAGGCTTGGCTGCCGAGTTGGCCTTTTACGGCAATAACTCTCTGACGGACTGGATTTCGAAACGAGGACGGCTGTTAGGCCACGCGTCAATGCAGCATGCGTTCTATTTTCAACCGCAAAATAACCATCCACAGCCATGATAGGGTGCGGACGGCTTGATGCCGTTGCCGTGACCCGGCAATTGTCTGACAATCGCATCGGATCGATGATTGAAACCCAATAGAGTTTGCCAGATGCCCAACCGGGCCGTTCGCTTTGTCCTCGTATGCCTGTTCTGCCTGTCTGGGCTGTCGCACGCCCGGGCGGAATTTTCAGCGTCAGGTTGCAAGAAGACCGATGGCGGACTTGGCGTTGAACGTATTTTGGAAATCGACACGAGCTCAGGCCCGCTTTACGGAGCCATTAGCCTTTTGGAGAAAGAGAAGAGCTTCCTCGGACCAAAAGAGATCGTGCTGACATTCGACGACGGCCCGTTCCCCTCGATCACACGTTCGATTCTCAAAACACTGGACAGTTACTGCACCAAAGCCACCTTCTTCTCGGTCGGCAGAATGGCGTTGGCCTATCCGTCAACGATTAAAGAAATTCTTAGACGCGGACACACACTTGGCGGACACACATGGTCCCACCCGCTGAACCTCAAACGCATGAAACTCGAAAAAGCGATCGAACAAATCGAGAATGGCTTTGCGGCCATTTCTGTGGCGTCGGGTGATGCGGTTGTGCCGTTCTTTAGATTTCCAGGGCTGAGCGATTCTAATAAACTTCTTGAGCATTTGCAGCAACGTGGCATTGCAACTTTTACGGTTGATGTTGTGTCCGACGATAGCTTCATTTCCAATTGGCGCGAGATTGTGCGCAAGACATTGGACCGCGTTGAAATGCAAAATGGTGGGATTATTCTTTTCCACGACATCAAATCGGCAACGGCTAAGGCGTTACCGAAAATACTCAAGTCATTGAAAACGCGCGGTTATAAAGTCGTCCATCTGCGCGCAAAGAAAACTCTTGAAATTTTACCTGACGCGCGTGCGCTCATGCAAAAAAGATTTGATAAAAAACACCGGCAGGATACTAAAAACTCGACGTTATCAATGCCTTTTGCAACCTTTACCGCCCACGATCGTTTCACGGCGGACCTTGGTCCAGGCCCTCCTGTAGAGGTCTTAGAGCCTCGACCAAAAGAGCGCGGTGCGCCACGTCCTGAAACCATGCCGCTTCCCATCCGCAAGCCGGAGCTGTCAAAAAATATACAGTAACAGTGTACATTTCCAACTTATACGTTTCTATATATGGAAATTACTTTCCGATTGCGTAAGTTAGATGCAAGTTAAACCTTGCCATCGCAAAATTTCGTCAGACAATTGGATTTTGCCCAATACATCGCCGGTATAATTTTTGTTTTGAACTTAATTTCAAAGAGAGATTGCATTGTCAAAAGAACCAGACCTCGAGCAGTTACGACTCGATAATCAACTTTGTTTTGCGCTCTATGCGGCAACGCGAGCCATTACAAAAACGTATCGCGAACACCTGACTCCGATGGGTCTCACCTACCCTCAGTATTTGGTGTTGGTCGTGCTGTGGGAAAAAGATGGTTCTACCATCTCGGAAGTCGGTCGCCGGCTACATCTCGATTCCGGAACGCTGACTCCGTTGATGAAGCGGCTGGAAGCAGACGGTATCGTTACGCGCCAACGTGGGTCGCGAGATGAACGCGAAGTCGAGGTCTGGCTAACCGAAAAGGGCAACAATCTGAAACCATTGGCAGCCGAGGCCCGAAGCTCTGTCGTTTGCAGCCTTGCGATGGATGACAGTAATATCTTAGATCTTCGCGCTCAGCTCATGGTTTTGATCGCGCAGCTTCAGAACGATAGCCCAGATCGTCCGGTCGAAGAGCTTGAGGCCAACGGCTAAGCATCTCTGCAGAAACTTAGGCCGACACTCGCTAACTGCCGCCACCCACTGAATGCCCGCAATATGGAAAACGTTGTATAGCCGGACTTTTGATCCACTCGCGACGATGTGTTCTGCTGGCGTCTTTCCGTGATTGAAATTTCAACGTGTTGCTGCTGATAAACTGCTAAAACCTGTCATATCCTATGCGACTTCGTAAAATAGTCACATAGCCCACATCACTAAGTTGGATATGACATCACCTATGACTGAGCCCTCTCCGACCTCAACAAAACGGTACGTGCCGCCAGCACATCAACGTATCGGCAATATGGTCTCAATGGCGCTCGCAACGGTTTTCGTGGCCCTCACATTTGGATTGGCAACGCTCTCTGCCGCAAACGCCGCCAGCGGCACATGGCAGTCTGGCAAGGGCGGTCTCGTTGATGGCCGCCTCATCGCTTCAGTCGATGCAACCGGTGACCTGGCAACGATACCCGCCGGTCTTGAGTTGAAGGTAAAGCCCGGCTGGAAAACCTACTGGCGCGCGCCAGGCGACGCTGGCCTGCCGCCAAGAATTGACTGGTCGGCATCACGAAACACGACGGGCGCAATACTTGACTACCCGACTCCTAAACGCTTCCAACTTTTCGGACTGCAAACATTCGGCTATGGCGATCAAGTTGTGTTCCCAATCGCGTTGTCGGTTGCGACGCCTGGCGAAGCGGTCACGCTGAATGCAACTGTCGAAGTTCTCGTCTGCGAAAAGACGTGCGTACCGCAAACGCTCACCCTCGCATTAGACCTACCAGCAGGTGACGCGACGCCGGATGCCCCGGTGGCACAACTCATCAGCCGGTTTCAAAATTTAGTACCCGTGAAGGGCCCCACGCCCGACCTTAAAATCGACCGCGCTATTGCGGTCATACAGGATGGCCGCCCGGCACTGAAAATTGAGGCTAGCGCTCAACTACCGTTCACCAAGCCGGATGTGTTTGCAGAATTCAAACCTCACGTTGCCTTCCTGGTACCGAAGGTATCACTAAGTTCTGACAAACGACGTGCAACGCTGACATTGGTCGCCGCAGACGACCTGCCCACAGGGCGGACGTTGTCCGGTGAAACCGTTGTCCTGACATTAGCAGACGGTCAAAAGGCTATCGAGCAAAACATAACGATTGCCGCCGGAGCACCAACTTCAACGCTCAGCAATCTTAGCTTGCAGCTCAAATACATCGTCTTTGCC
>JAJFHI010000358.1 GCA_021775715.1 Hyphomicrobiaceae bacterium
ATGACGCCACCACAGGCTCGTGACTGGATCGTCGATGTTTTGATTTTCTCATACGACAGCATGTGAAAAATTACGGAAAAACCGTCGATCTCTTTCTCGAATATCGGCTTTAGGGCCTCAGGCGTGACATCGCGGCCGGTAAAGCCTGTGCCACCAGTCGTGATCACAACATCGATATCAGGATTGCTCGCCCATGCCTCGACTGTCGCACGAATGGCCACCACATCGTCTTTGACGACTGTGCGATCTGCGAGTTCATGGCCGGCGTCCGTCAACAGCCCGGCGAGCGTTGCACCGGACTTGTCTTCCTTCTGAGTTCGTGTGTCGGAAACGGTTAGAACGGCTATACGCACGGGAATAAAAGTGCGTGTTTCGTCAATCTTTCCCATAACTGCTGTCGCTCCAAGATGTCACGGTTTCGTCGTCGTGAACTTGGCCTGTGACAGCCGAGACGTCCAGCATTAAGCCGCATGATCTCGCCATTGCCGACTAGCGCCCGCACCTACAGGGAGACAGATATCGGTACGCAACCTTTCAGTGGCGACATCAATTGGGTCATTCAGATAGATCTCGATCGTTGGCCGTTGTGGGTCGTACTGCAGCGAGGCCGCGCTTTGCCACTTCTCGACAAGATCACCAATGACGGAATTGAGGCCATCGTGCGATCCGTTGTGCCGGGCGCGGGCAAAGGCGCCACCCGGCATTTTCTGCAGTTTAAGATTGCGGTGGCGTGAGATTTCGATGTGAGGTGGCAGTTCAACACACGCATCGTAGTGATCGCCGCGGCCGTCGGGATGATCGACCTGCATCAGACCATAGCCGCGCTCAAATTCGCCACGGAGGCCAGTTGCGTCGATCCAGGCATTCATTTGCGCCCACGCAAGGTCGGCCGCGACATCGCGTGCGCCTGCAACTCGAATAAAAGCAACTGTTGCTGGCCGCAGATATACCAAACTAGAAGTCATAATACGCCCCTCAACAATAGTTCCCCGCCCTTCAGGCTGCGGATTTTATTTATTGTAGAGTTGACCTTACGCTCACGACGTTCGAGGTCATTTAATCGATTGCGTAAAATTGTTTTTAAAAAGCAGAAAATTTGAGAAAAGCTTTTGTTTCAGCCGAATTTTCCGTTTTTCTCACGCCTTCTTGAGTTTTTGTTTTAATTCCGTGAGGTCGTGCCATGCTTGGCGTTTGGCGGCGGGCGTGCGCAAAAGATAGGCTGGATGCAGGGTTGCAATCGTCGCCATTGTCACATCACCAAGTGTGACGTCGCGCCATTTCCCTCTGAGCCGCATGATGCCGTCCGTCGTGTCGAACACGCTTTTTGCGGCTGCGCCTCCTAATAAGAGCAGCAGCGATGGTTGAACCAGTGCGACCTGCCGTTCGAGGAACGGTCGACAGATCATGATCTCCTGCGGTGTTGGTGTGCGATTGCCAGGCGGGCGCCAATAAACGGTGTTGGTGATGTGGACTGAGGTTTCGTCGAGGCCAATGGAGGCCAGCATTTTGTCGAGCAACTGCCCGGCGCGACCGACAAAGGGTATGCCGGCCAGGTCCTCGTCGCGGCCCGGCGCTTCGCCAATTACCATAACCACAGCGCATTCAGCACCGCGATAGAAGCAGGCGTTCTTGGCCGTCGCCTTCAGCCCGCAGCCGTCAAAGCCCGCTAAGGCTTGGCCGAGGCTTTGCAGATCCGGTGCCGCATTTGCTCGCGCGACGGCATCAGCAATAACGGTGTCTGGAGTCGGCGGGGCTGGTTGTTGTGGCGCGCGTGCTTGCCCGTTTGCAGTCGGTGGCGTGGCGTAGGCAGAAATCCGCCGGTTTGACGTGTTCTCTTCTGCTGGTCCGGGTATTGGCTCCCGATGGCCATGTGAGATGTCGGCTTGCCGGGCATCGGGGATACGGGTTATTTGGCTGCTGTAGCCTGGAGCTTGATCGCCTCGGGCCAGCCAATCGATTGGATCTTCAGCCAAAACCTCGTCGACCCCCATCTCGCGATACCATGCAAGGAGGTTCGCCAGCACCTGATCATTTGGGTCGGCATGTGTCATAGCGCCAGTTTATCTTGCCCTGCCGCCTATTGCACCCGTATGTCCAGTGTCAGATTGGGGTGAGGGATTGTGACGCGGTTGAGATCGCTGACTTAGCGCGATGTTGCCCCGGTGAATTTGACGAGCAGAAAAGGAATTTCAAGACATGTCAGCAGAAGACGGGGCCAACGGAGCTGAATTGCCAGAGCGCGACGGCATGGATTTTGATGTGGTGATTGTCGGCGGTGGCCCAGCAGGCCTGTCGGCGGCCATCCGTTTGATGCAGCGCGCCAGAGAGACGGATACCGAGGTGTCGGTGGTCGTCATTGAGAAGGGTTCAGAGATTGGCGCGCATATTTTGTCTGGCGCAGTCATTGACCCAATCGGCCTCGATACATTGATTCCGGATTGGCGCGAAAAGGACTGCCCACTGAAAACAGAGGTGACCAAGGACCGTTTCTTTGTCTTAGGCCCGTCCGGCGAATTGCCGTTGCCAAATATTCTGATGCCGCCGTTGATGAACAATCACGGCAACTATGTCGGCAGCCTCGGCACCTTGACGCGTTGGCTTGGCGAGCAGGCGGTTGAACTTGGTGTTGAGGTTTACCCCGGTTTTGCTGCATCCGAAATTCTTTACGGCGACAACGGTGCAGTTGTCGGTGTGGCGACGGGTGACATGGGCGTTAGCCGTGAGGGTGAGCCCAAAGACAGCTTTGTTCGTGGCATGGAATTGCGCGGCAAATACACATTGTTTTCCGAAGGTGTGCGCGGCTCGCTGAGTAAACAGTTGATTGAGAAGTTCTCGCTCGATGCCGATAGCGACCCGCAGAAGTACGGCATTGGCCTGAAAGAACTTTGGGAGATCCCGAAAGAAAAACATCAGCCGGGCCTCGTGCAGCACACCTTCGGCTGGCCGCTTCGCAACAACACTGGCGGTGGTTCTTTCCTCTACCACTACGGAGAAAATCTCGTCTCCGTCGGCTTTGTTGTGCATCTCAATTATACCAACCCGTACCTGTCGCCTTACGATGAATTCCAACGTTTCAAGACACACCCAATGATTAGCAATGCGTTGGAGGGCAGCAAACGGATTGCATATGGCGCTCGGGCGATCACCGAGGGCGGTTGGCAGTCGTTGCCAAAACTGGTGGTGCCAGGTGGTGCGTTGCTTGGATGTTCAGCCGGCATGGTCAACGTTCCGCGCATCAAGGGCAGTCATAACGCGATGCTATCTGGCATTGCAGCTGCCGACGCGGCCCTTGCCGCGATCAGCGAGGGACGCGCCCATGACACGCTTGAGGCTTATGAAACCGAAGTAAGAACAGGTCCAATCGCGCGGGATTTGAAGACCGTGCGTAACGCCAAGCCGCTGTGGTCGAAGTTTGGCACTGTCATTGGCATCGCGCTGGGCGGAATCGATATGTGGCTCAATACGATCATCCGCGGTGTTGGCCTTGGCTACACGCTAAGCCATGGCAAGCCGGATTATGCGTCACTGAAGCAGGCAAAGGATTGCAAACCGATTGACTACCCGAAACCTGATGGCAAGCTGACCTTTGACAAGCTCACCAGCGTTTCATTCTCTGCAACCAACCACGAAGAAGATCAAAAGGTTCATCTGCAACTTGGAGATCCGGATATCCCGGTGGCGGTTAACTTGCCGGAATTTGCCGAGCCCGCACAATGGTACTGCCCGGCGGGTGTCTATGAGATCGTTGACGGAGACGATGGTCTACCAAAGTTCCAGATCAATGCGCAGAACTGCGTTCATTGCAAAACCTGCGATATCAAAGATCCAAGCCAGAACATTACCTGGGTCTGTCCAGAAGGTGGTGGCGGGCCGAATTACGCAGAAATGTAACCTCCCGCATCAAGGCTCACGGCCGGGCAAGATTAAGTTTTGGCCATATTAGATTGTGCCCGATGTTCGCTACTGTGCTCTTTTGTGCTGTAACGCCTCGCGAGCCCTGAAAGCCGGGCTAACGCGGGAGGGTAGGGCACTTTGTCATTTGAGAAACCACAGTGACTGATGGGTATGTCAAACCAGTCGCCAAAATGCCTGTTTTGTTGTTAGGTTGGGGGGCAGTCGAGAATCACGGGGGCTCGAATTGCCGGCTCCCGGCGACCTCTTAAGGATCAGCATGATGCAGATGACGTTTCGCACACGTGCGGTAATGGCGACGATCTTGACGTTGACCATCGCCATGGCGGTTTCTTTCGCAAATCAGCAGTCGCTGGCACGCACTGCGAAGGATGGCATGACGACCCGCTCGCTTGTCGGCAGTTATCTGGCGGGTAGGTTTGCACGCGGCGAAAACGAGCCGGGGCAGGCCGCTCAGTTTTATCGCAACGCGCTCGCGCGCGACCCAACTAACGTTGTGCTCCTGGAGCAGACGTTCCTGATGGAAGCAACGGGTGGCAACTGGTCACAAGCTTTGCGCTACGCCGAGCGTTTGGTGAAGATCAAGAAGAACCACCGTACTGCGCGTATGCTGCTCGGAATTTCAGAATTCAAGGCACAGAATTACGACAAGGCGCGCACGCACTTCAAGCTTGGTGGAACAGGTCCAATTGGTGAGCTCACAGGTGCCATTGCGCAGGCTTGGGCGCACGTTGCCGACGGTAATCCAAAAAAGGCCTTCAAAGCCCTCAACGTGACCCGCCAGGCTGACTGGGCCGAGTTCTATTTGCGCTATCACCGTGCGTTGGTCGCCGACGTGGTTGGCAAACCAAAGCAAGCAAGCTCCGCTTACGCACGCGTCTATCAGCAGGATAGCAGAACGCTGCGTACCATTCTCGCCTATGCTCGGCATGCGGCACGGTCCGGCAATACCAAGCTGGCCCGCGAGCTTCTAAAAAAGAGTATGCGGTCGAATGGCGAAGAAGGTCACCCCTTGGCCAAAGCACTGCTTAACGAAATCGACGGCAAAGAAAAAATCGGACTGATCGTGACCGATGCTAAAGGCGGTCTTTCCGAAGTCTTCTATGGTTTGGGCGAAGCGCTTGCGGGTGAGGGCGGCGTCGGTATCGGACTTTTGTATTTGCAAATGGCACTTTATCTCGAACCCGAGCAGCCGTTTGCTTTGGCAGCGCTGGCGAACGCCTACGAGTCAACCAACCGGTATCAGGAAGCGATTGATACCTACAGCCGGATTCCAGATGGAACGCCGTTGCAGCTGTCAATCGATATTCGCAAGGCCTACAACTTCAACTCGCTCGAACGCGTAGACGATGCCGAAAAAGTACTCAAGACGTTGTCGGAGAACAATAAAAACGATATCCGGCCGCTCGACGCGTTGGGCAATATCATGCGCGCTCATAAGCGGTATCAAGAAGCTGTACAGTATTACGACCAGGTCATTGATTTGATCAAAGAGCCGAAGAGATCCGACTGGACGTACTTTTATTCGCGCGGCACTTGCAATGAGCGTTTAAAGCAGTGGGCAAAAGCGGAAAAGGATCTTCTCAAGGCGCTGGAGCTCTATCCGGAACAGCCACTTGCGTTGAACTATCTCGGGTACTCCTGGATTGACCAGAATATGAACCTGAAGCGTGGCCTCAAGCTAATCGAAAAGGCAGTGCAACTTAAGCCGGAAGATGGCTACATCGTCGATAGTCTCGGCTGGGCGCACTTCAAACTTGGCAACTACGACAAAGCTGTTGTGCATCTTGAGAAGGCTGTCGAGCTGCGCCCTGAAGATCCCATCCTGAATGATCATCTCGGCGACGCGTTATGGCAGGTTGGTCGCCGGCGGGAAGCGCGCTTCCAATGGGAGCAGGCGTTGACGCTGAAGCCGGAGCCGGACGTTCTTTTGACGATCAAGAAGAAGCTGGCTGAAGGGCTTACCATAAAGCAGGACGCCAAAGCTCTGCAACGAACTGATGCCGCCGGTGCGTTGGCAAAGTAAGTTTGTTGCTGGTATGCGCTTCAAGTCTCGCCTGACACGATATCCAATTTCAACGGCGCTCGCGGATTGTCTGCAAGCGCCGTTGGTGTGTCGAGGTTCGCAATGGTAGATCTGATATCCCAGCGACACGTCGAGCTGGCGCCTGCAAAGATCAACCTGTTTCTACGCATCCTCGGTCGGCGGCCGGACGGTTTTCATGAATTGCAAAGCCTCGTTTGTTTTGCGCAAGACATTTGCGATCGCTTGACGTTTACGTTGAGGCCAGTGCAGTCGCGAGTAATGCCGACCGACATCCGCGTTGTGACGAGAGGTCGTTTCGCCAGCGACATCATTGGCGCTAATCTAGCAATGACCGCACTTTCAGACGTCGCGATTTTTGCACGCGTGTCGGAATTTTCGCTCCTCGAACTTGAAAAGAACTTGCCGGTTGCTTCTGGTATTGGTGGCGGATCAGCAGATGCAGCGGCTGTGCTGCGGGCGGCGCGCACTTGCTTTGGATCGCCGCAAGATATTGATTGGACAGTTCTCGCAGCAAAGCTTGGCGCCGATGTGCCGGTTTGCGTAGGCTCTAGAGCGTCTTGGATGACAGGCCTTGGTGAGACAGTGACGCGACTGATGTCGTTCCCGCCGCTGGCCGCCATATTGGTCAACCCGATCACCGATGTGCCTGCAGACAAGACAGCACAGGTCTTCAAGACCTTGCACGCAACAGCGCTTGAAGCTGACGCTCTCACCCCACCTGTGCCTGACGTCGCTCTCGATTTTTCAACGCCTGAGACATTGATTGCCGGGCTTGCGACCCTTGGCAATGATTTGCAGGAAGCCGCATTAAAAGTATTGCCCGACGCGGAACCGGTGATCGCCGCATTGGATCAGGTTCCTGGCTGCAAGCTTGCGCAGCTGTCCGGCGCCGGGCCGACAGGTTTTGGATTGTTCGTAGACTTTGAAACAGCCGAGGCCGCAGCGTCCGAACTTAAAAAACGCCAGCCCGCTTGGTGGATCGCCGCGACGCGATTGAGTTAGCAGATTCAGACTAATACGCCCGGGCGATGCAGAAGCCAATGACGTTCTGCATGGCTTTCTTCTCAGGTGAATCTGGGAAGATCGCCAAGGCATCGTGTGCGACGGCGCCATAGGACCGCGCACGCTCAAGCGTTGCATCAATAGTCTTGTGATGATGCATCATTTCGATTGCCGTTTCGACGTCAGTATCACCAATGTCACCGTCGACAATTGTGCGCTGCCAGAACTTGCGCTCTTCCGCAGAGCCCCGGCGGAAAGCAAGCAGCACCGGCAGCGTAATTTTACCTTCGCGGAAATCATCTCCGACAGATTTGCCAAGTTGCTTGCTGTCACCGCCATAATCCAAAGCGTCGTCAACAAGCTGGAAGGCGAGCCCTAGGTTGCGCCCATAAGACTTGAGAGCGTTAAGTTCTTCGGCAGGTCGTCCGGCAATGGCGCCGCCGGATTCAGCGGCTCCGGAAAAGAGAGCGGCCGTTTTGGCATTTATAATCGCCAGGTAATCATCCTCGGTGACGGATGTATTTTTGGCAGCCGCCAGCTGCATCACTTCGCCTTCGGCGATTACGGCAGCGGCGTTTGAAAGAATTTTCAATACCGTCAGCTGACCGACTTCGACGAGCATTCGGAACGCTTGTCCAAGCAGAAAATCACCGACCAGCACGCTGGCCTGATTGCCCCAAATTTTACGCGCGGCAAGCTTGCCGCGGCGCACATCGCTGTCGTCGACGACATCGTCGTGAAGCAATGT
>JAJFHI010000359.1 GCA_021775715.1 Hyphomicrobiaceae bacterium
TTCGATGCTGTCGCTCATGTGGGGTTTGGTCTCCGAGGCTGCACAATGTCGTATGCTTTGATCACAATCCAATTTAGGCTGTTATTGCTGGTCTTTTTGTAGGCTGTGGCGCCAAGTTGTGTTGGGTTATTTGCATTGGTGCCGGTCGCGCGTACAGTGGTCATGCTAAGCTGCTTTGCCATTGAGCTGGCGCTAACATCATAGGAGCATTGTCTTGTTTCGGCCCACCGTTTTCTTTCTTCGCATATTTGCCTTGGTATGTCTCATGCTGCAGGCCAACGGTGCGTTGGCGCAACCCGGTCAGCAAGGCGTCAACTTTGCGCCCCACCGCGCGGTTTACGATATCACGTTGGCACGTTCTGCCGGAGGTTCCGGCATTTCTGAGATGTCAGGCCGCATGGTTTACGAGTTGGTTGGCAGTCGCTGTGATGGCTATACGCAGAATATGCGTTTTGCAACGCGGATGACGACCAGTCAGGGCGCGCGGATTATCAATGATCTTATTACGTCGAGTTGGGAAGATGGCGCCGGTGACCGTCTTCGCTTTAACTCCTCGCAGTTTCAAAACCAGCGTTTGTCGCAGGCGACACAGGGCGACGCTGGTCGATCAGACAAGAAAAGCCAGGTCGACGTAAATCTGACAAAGCCGGACAAGAAAAAACTAAAGCTACAGCCGGGAACGTATTTCCCAATGCAGCACGCAACGGAGTTACTGAAGTCGGCACGTGCAGGTCGGACGCTGTTTTCAGCTAATTTGTTTGATGGCACAGATTCTGGTCAAAAGGTGTACGAGACAAACGCGGTGATCGGCAAAGTCTGGAAGCCGGGCGCTAAACCTGTCGTTGCCAGCGATAAAGAAGCTCAACGACTTAAAGCGCTGGCATCTTGGCCGGTTGCTATCAGCTATTTTGAACCGAATGCTGGCAAGGTCGACGCCGTGCCTGTCTACGAGCTTTCATTTCGATATTTTGAAAACGGTGTAACAACCAAACTTGTGATCGACTACGGCGATTTCGCAATTAACGGCAAATTGCGCGAGTTGACTTTCCTTGAAGTGGGCGACTGCAAGCGGGAGTGAAAGTGCTGCGTCCTTTTATGGTGACGAAGTGCGTTCGTCCCAGAGGCGAGCTGCACCGCGTACGCCACTGGCATCGCCCCATTTGGGTGGGCAGATGCTGACGACGGGGCTGTCCGCGAAAATGTGCGGTGCCATCAGGTCCGGCAAAAGCTCGTAAAGATGCGGCAACTTCGATAGGCCACCGCCAAGCACGATCATTTCAGGGTCGAAGATGTTGGTGACCAAGGCAAGGCCACGCGCCAGCCGGTCGGCATGCCGGTTGCTGGTTTCAAGAGCTCGCGCGTCGCCCGCGTCTGCGGCTGCCATGATGTCTTCTCCTGACCGTGTTTGGCCAGTTCGGCGCAGGTGATCGGCAGCCACACCCGGCCCGGACACCCACGCCTCGATACAGCCCGTACGACCGCACCAGCAGGTCGGGCCTGGAAACTCATCAGACTGCGGCCAGGGTAGGGGATTGTGCCCCCATTCGCCACCGATCTGTCGTGGCCCGGTTACGAGGTGGCCGCGAGAGATTAGCCCGCCACCACAGCCCGTTCCAAGGATAACCCCAAAGACGCTTTCACAGTTTTGTGCCGCCCCGTCGCTGGCTTCGGACAATGCAAAGCAATCGGCGTCGTTGGCAAGGCGGATGGGGTGTGTGAAGGCGTGTGCCAGATCGTCGGCGAATGGTTTTCCATTCAACCAGGTTGAGTTGGCGTTTTGTACGTACCCTGTTGCTGGCGCAACGGAGCCTGGAATTGCAATTCCAACTACGTGAGCTGGGAACGGTGTTTCAGGTCCGTTGACCGATTGCTTGAGAACGGCCTGTGCAAGTTCAACGACTGTGCGAATGGTGGCGCCATAGTCGTGGCGCGGTGTTGAAACGCGTGCCGAAGCACAAGCCTCACCTGCCGGGTTTAAGACAACGGCGGCTATTTTTGTGCCGCCGAGATCAATGCCGACACGCCAACGCGATAACTCTACGCCAGATGTGTGGGACGACCGCTGATCCTGTTTCATTCCGCCCACGCGTTATGGATGTGCATCAGCAAGTATAGTGTGAGCCGGGACAATCACGTCAGGCGCGAGATGTGATTCTGTAGTGAACATTAGCAATAGAGATTCATCCTGCAGAAGAAAATCAAGTACAGAGGCGAGGGTTTGAGGATTACGCGCACTGGCCTTTAGAGCCTCGGGTCCAACGCCCGTTGTCGCCAGAAACCGCCCAAGACGCTCGCCGTTGCTCGCCAGAAACGTCAGCGCGGCAATGGCAATATCTTCAGCATCATCACGGTCGAGCGGTTTTTGTTTTTGAACCAAGACGAAAACTCCGTTTTCAAATTTCTTAAGCGGCCTGTGCAACTCGGTCGACTTTAAATGATTGGTTACTGGTTTTGGCGCACAGTGTGTCGCAATACTCCACAAGAATCAGTGCACAGATGTGGGAACAAGGTGGCGGAATTCCAAGCAATGGCTCAACAGGCAGCAACAACAGTCATTGGTCGTTCCCCCGGCGAGGAGCAAGGCTTGGCCAAAAAAGTACTGATCGTTGAAGACAACGAGCTGAATATGAAGCTCTTTCACGATCTGCTTGATGCGCACGGTTTTTTGACGATCCAAACCCGCAATGGCCTGGATGCGTTGCAGCTGGCGCGAGAGCATCGACCAGACCTGATCCTCATGGATATCCAGCTGCCGGAAATTTCGGGGTTAGAAGTCACGAAGTGGCTGAAAGAAGACGAAGAGCTGAGCGGCATTCCAGTTGTTGCCGTGACAGCTTTTGCGATGAAGGGTGATGAGGAACGCATTCGCGCAGGTGGTTGCGAAGCCTACATCTCAAAACCAATTTCAGTCGCAACGTTTCTTGAGACCATCCGCCGTTTTATCGGTGATGCGTAACACTATGCCTGGAAGGTAGTACCAATGACCGCTCGAGTTTTGGTCGTCGATGATATGCCCGCAAACGTCAAGCTTCTTGAAGCGCGTTTGAC
>JAJFHI010000360.1 GCA_021775715.1 Hyphomicrobiaceae bacterium
GTGTCGCGGCGCTCTTCCACTCGGTCGACAAATTCATCATGGACGGCTTCAAAGATCTGTTCGACCGCCTGCGTGCGGAAAAACGCATCGCGCCGGGCGTCGATTCAGAAACGCTCGCCAACATACTCGCCGTCATTGGAGACGGGTTTTATTCACGCCGCGTGATCGATCCTAACTTCGACCCGCGATCTGTA
Source organism: Hyphomicrobiaceae bacterium (assembly GCA_021775715.1). Lineage (GTDB taxonomy): Bacteria > Pseudomonadota > Alphaproteobacteria > Rhizobiales > Hyphomicrobiaceae > JAJFHI01. Next base: position 195 of record JAJFHI010000360.1, read on the forward strand.
TTGCCGACCATTGTCGCGCTTTTGACCCAACTCATTCAACCCACCGACGTCGCAGATGCGCCTGACGCGACAGAGCCTGAAGAGGCAGATGCATGAAAACAAAGTTATTGATTGCAGGCCTTGTCGCCCTCGCGCTTGGCGGCGCCTACGCTACCGCGAACGGCAAGATTACCATCGAAGACATTATTGGAACGAAGGACGTCGCAACTGAGAAAGTCGTGACAGTGAAGGCCCCAGCGGTTTCCGTTGCCAAAGTGGCGCCTGCAAACTTCGTGGAAACAGCATTCGTCACGGGCAGCCTGATCCCGCGTAATGAAATCCTGGTGGCGCCGGAAGTGGAAGGCCTGCGCGTCCTCACTCTAACTGTGGAGGAGGGGGACCGGGTTGCGAAGGATCAGGTTCTGGCCACGCTCGTCAAGGACACGCTTCAAGTACAACTGTCACAAAACTCAGCCGCACTTGCGCGCCGAAAGGCGGTAATCGCACAAGCCAAAAGCCTGGTCACCGAAGCGCAAGCACGGCTTTCAGCGGCCAAGGCCCAACTTGACCGCGCACGACCGCTGAAACGAAAAGGTATTCTCTCTGGCGCTGTCTATGACGAGCGACAAGCAGCGGCATCAATGGCAAAAGCCCAGCTGGCCTCCGCCCACGACGGTATTGCGGTTGCCGAAGCCGACCTAGCGCAGGACATGGCTCAACGCCGCGACATCGAATGGCGTCTGGCAAGAACCGAAATTCGTGCTCCGGCAGCAGGCATTGTCTCGCGCCGTGCGGCTCGCGTTGGGGCTCTCGCGACCGGCGCTGGCGACCCGATGTTCCGCATCATCCAGGACGGCGAAATCGAACTTGACGGTGAGATTACAGAAACTCAAATTTCAAAAGTAAAAACCGGCATGAAAGCGCGCCTGGAAGTGGCGGGCGTCGGTACGGTCGAAGGGATCGTTCGCATCGTTTCACCGGAAGTCTCACGTCAGACCCGTCTTGGCCACGTCCGCATCACACTTGAACAAAACACAAGCTTGAAAATTGGTGCATTCGCTCGCGGTACCATTGAGACAGCCCGTAACCGTGGCCTTGGCATTCCGATGGCGGCCGTCATGTACACATCTGACGCCAAGCACGTGTTGCGCGTTGACGGCGACAAGGTGCAACGACGCCAAATAAAAACCGGTCTGCAATCAGGCGGTCTCATCGAAGTAACCTCAGGACTCTCTGAAAATGACCGCGTCGTTGCCAAGGCCGGTACATTCCTTCGTGACGGCGATCGCATTCGGGCGGTTGTGCCTGATCCTGTCGTCAGTGAGGCGCGTCGATGAACATATCTGCTTGGGCTATTCGCAAGCCCGTACCATCGCTCGTGCTTTTCTTGGTCCTGATGGTGCTTGGCATCATGAGCTTTCGCACGCTGCCCGTCACACGCTTTCCCAATATCGACATTCCCATCATCCAGGTCTTGATCTATCAATCAGGCGCAGCGCCGGCCGAGCTTGAAACACAGGTGACGAAGCGTGTTGAAGACGCTCTTGCCGGCATCAATGGCGTCAAACATATCACCTCGAAGGTTAGCCAGGGCGTCTCCATATCGACGATTGAATTCCGCCTGGAAATCGACCAGGACCGCGCGCTCAACGACGTGAAAGATGCTATCGCGCGGATCCGCACTGATCTTCCGCGCAGCATCGAAGAACCCGTCACGCAGCGCATTGAAATCGAAGGCCTGCCAATCGTTACGTATGCCGCCGAAGCTCCCGCAATGACGCCCGAAGAGTTGTCTTGGTTTGTTGACGATACCGTCGTGCGGTTGATGCAGGGTGTCACAGGCGTGTCCAGCATTCAGCGCATTGGCGGTGTCGAACGTGAAATCCGTATCGCGCTAGATCCCGACCGACTGTTGTCGTTCGGCATAACAGCTGGCGATGTGAACCGGCAGGTGCGCGCAATCAACGTCGACCTCGCAGGTGGGCGCGGTGAATTGAGCGGGCGCGAACAGGCCATCCGGACACTTGCAGGCGCTGTAACTGTCGAAGAACTGGCTGCAACAATGATCGCATTATCGGGCGGGCGAAAGGTGCGCCTCGATACGCTAGGAACTGTGACGGACACCGTCGAAGAACCACGCAGATTTGCCAAACTCGGTGACATGCCGGTCGTTGCGTTTTCCATCTCGCGCGCTAAAGGGGCAAGCTCAACAACGGTCGCGGAAGACGTCAGCAAAAAGATCGTGGAGATCAACGAGACGTACCCCGATGTCCGGTTTAAACGTATTGACGACACGGTCACCTACACGCTTGGCTCCTATAACTCGACGATGACGACGCTGTACGAAGGTGCAGCGCTCGCTATTTTCGTGGTTCTCATATTCCTTCGCGACTGGCGAGCTACCGTAATCGCTGCGATCGCGCTGCCGTTGTCAATCATCCCGGCCTTCTGGGCTATGACAGCAGTTGGCTTTTCTCTAAACCTTGTCAGCCTGCTCGCGATAACGATCGTCACCGGGATCCTCGTTGATGACGCGATCGTTGAGATCGAAAATATCGTACGCCACCAAAACATG
>JAJFHI010000037.1 GCA_021775715.1 Hyphomicrobiaceae bacterium
ACCTGCTCGGCGGCGACACTTGCCGCTACCAGGTGACTTGTCTGAGGATCATCGTTGAGGCCTTCAAAACGCCGCGCCATCCACGCAGGCATTGAAGCGCCAGTTTTAGAAGCAAAGCCTGAAACCTGTTTGTAGTTATGGATCGGCACAATGCCCGGCATGATCGGTACCCAGATACCGGCTGCGCGCACCCGTTCGACAAACTGCAGATAGTGAGCGTTATCGAACACAAATTGCGTGATGATGCGGTCGGCACCGGCGTCGACCTTGCGTTTTAGGTTGTCGATATCAACCTGAACGGAGCCGCTCTCTGGATGAAGCTCGGGATAACCGGCAACAGAAATTTCAAAATCACCGACATCTTTAAGACCCGCAATGAGTTCGGCGGCATTGGCATACCCACCTGGTGTCGGCTCGTACACCGTGCCAACGCCTGCTGCCGGATCGCCACGCAACGCCACGATGTGGCGGACGCCGGCATCCCAATAGCCCTGCGCCACAGCCTTCACGTCATCGCGGCTGGCATCAACACATGTCAGGTGCGCTGCAGGACGTAAATCAGTGTCCTTGGCAATGCGCTGCACAGTGGTGTGCGTGCGCTCTCGCGTCGAGCCTCCTGCACCATAGGTTACGGAAACAAAGCTCGGGCTCAGCGGCTCCAGCCGTTTCACAGCATCCCAGAGCTTCCGCTCCATCGCCTCATTCTTCGGTGGGAAAAATTCGAACGAGACATCAATCTCGCCGGACCCTAATAGGCGGCTTTTGCGCTGTGTTGTCTCGGTCATTGCGGTGTCTCCTCAAGCAGGCCCGTCTTGCCGCTTTCTTGATTGCCTTTGCTGGCGCCGGCTCGGGCGGCCAACCAAATTGAAACTGTCAGTTTTTCCGGATCAGTGACGTCGTCCGGTTTGAGCTGGGTGTTGCCCTGCGGTTGTAATCCGGCGTCGTTAAGCCATTGCGCGACAAGATTGGTCGGGAAGCCAAGCCGGTCGTGCGCCTGGTCGTCACGCAGGACTTCCAGGTCATGCGGTGCAAAGTCAACGATCAATAACTTGCCACCAGGCGCCAGCACACGGGCGGCTTCCTGGATGGCTTTTTGTGGTTCCGCCAAGTAGTGCAACACCTGATGCATGACCACAGCATCGGCAACACCGTCGTCGACTGCCAGATTATAGATATCGCCATGACGCACTTGTGCACGGGTCAAGCCAAGCGTAGCAAGCTTACTGCGGGCATATGCCAACATCGCGTGGTTCGCATCAATACCAAGCCCCTGCGCATAGGTGTCTGCAAACAGGTCAAGCGTGCGCCCGGTACCAGTACCAAGATCGATCAGCAGGTTGAAGGGACCTGATCCGAGGCTGTTACGCATCGCCACTTCGACGTCTCGTTCTGCGATGTGCAGAGCGCGAATGCGATCCCATTCACCGGCGTGATCTTCAAAATAGCGCTGCGCGTTGGTTTCGCGCTCTCGCTTAAGCGTCTCGGCACGATCGCGGTCGCGGCTCAAGACGGGATCATCAATCGACACCGTTTCGATGAGTTGTCGGGCCAGTCGTCCGCCGATCATTTGATCGGATACAAAGAAATAGACCCAACTACCTTCACGGAAACGCTCGATCAGCCCCGCCTCGGTCAACAGCTTCAAATGGCGGCTCAAGCGTGGCTGGCTTTGACCCAGAATATTGGTGAGGTCTTTGACATTGAGTTCACCTGATATCAGCAACATGAGAATACGCAGACGCGTTGGCTCGGCGGCAGCTTTGAGCGCCATCACCAAGTCTTCTGCTCGCAAAGTCTCGTTTGCAGCCACATTGAACTCCTATGCCTCGATGGAGGCCATTGCTGAGGAAGATATAAAGATATCTTTATGTCTGTCAACAGGAGTTGGATATGCTTTCCACGACTCCTGGAGTGGCCGCCCAAAATCGCGACGTTGTTCAAGAGCGTCGGCATGGTTAGCGAGCGGTTAACCGAGATCCGATAGCGTTGCGTCCATCTGATTTTCTAACTTTGAGAGATGTATTCGCGATGCGCATTGCGACGATCAAGACGATTTCAGCCGACCGCCCGCTAACAGACCTCCCCGTAACCTTGATCCAACGTAGCTCACAGTGGTCGATGGTCGCCGATAGCATCTTCCTCGCGGTTGCAGGACTGGCATTCGCACTACCCGCCGGCTTGTTTGCCGCCGAAGCGGCCGCCGCACCGTTCGAGACACAAACCGCGATTGTTGCCCAGCCCGTACCCGCTGCATTGACCCTGATCGGCTTATCCATGTTGCTGGTGCCCGTCGTTTTTCTCATTCGGCGCATTTTGACGGGTTTCGGCGGCACTCGCCATGTAACGTTGACTGATACCAATATTTCCGTGACAGACCAGTCACTTGGGAGGCCACTGACGTGGACGGCACCTCTCACCACGTTCAGAGGTGTGACGCATCACGTGCGCACCAACCTGTCACACACACGCCACGAGCTGATCCTCGTTCATCCAAACCCCAAGCGCTCCTTGCTGCTGAGCATCGCCGACAAGGTGACAGACCGTGAAGTTTCCAAACTGTCCCAGCGCCTGGCAATGCCCGTTCTTCCAGCATCGTGTCTCTATCGCCTTCCCGGAATGTCTACTGCGAACTAGACGTCTCCCCGCGCTCGCCAGTTTTTGTCGAAATTTATGGCATGCGAAACATTTCACGAATTTCGGTTGTCGAAACATCACTTTCTGTGAGTTTGCCACCGAGTTGCCATGGACGGCCTGCTAGTGTCCGCCGTGGCGCTTTGACCATAGCGCGCCACAGATCAATCCGGGGGCGCTCAATAGGCTCCAAATTTGATTGTGAATACGCTAACCATGGCCCAATGGCGAACTGCGTCGTAATATTTCGAACAGCACGTCAGTAGTCGTCTCGATTTGACTTTAGTCCGGAGCTCTCCCGCCCATGTTTCATGTTGCAGAATTTTTTTCCCGGTTTCACGCCCGCGCGCTCACTCAGGCCGCAATGTTACCAGCCCTGGTGCTCGCAATTGTTGTTGGCGCAACGGCGCCAGTGTCTGCAGAAGCACCCGCACGTTACATGCAGCGCGTCGCCAAGGAACTTCAGTCGGCCGCACGTTCCGGTGGCCAAGCTGCGTTCCAAAGGGTCATTCGCAAACACGCTGATTATCCAGATCTCGGGCTCTACTCACTTGGTAGCTATCGTGGACGTTTGAAGAGTTCAGACCGTAGCTCATACTACTCCGGCATGATCAAGTTCATTGCCCGCTACGCCGCCAACGAAGCGCCCAAGTATCCGCTCGCCAGCGCCGTTGTCACCGGTCAGACCGGAGAGACAAAACGTGGCGCCTATGTCGGCAGCGTAATCACATTGAGAAACGGCACGCAGTACGATGTGCGTTGGTTGCTCGTGCGTCGTCGTAGTGGCTGGAAAGTTCGTGATGCCGAAGTCGTTGGTTTCTGGATGAGCCCGTTTCTGAAGGATCTCTTCGAGAAATACATCGGTGAGAACGGCGGCAATCCGAAAGCTCTGGTTTACGCGCTTACTCAATAGTCTGCGATACCCATTAGCATTCGAAGCAAGAAAAGGCCCGCATTCTGTGCGGGCCTTTTGTTTTGTTCGCCAATCGATCGCCTGGGACAGCCGCGATTGTTTTTCACTCCTCAGACGCAGACTTACTCTTGATGCTGCTTTCTGTGTCGGCAACAGACGTCGCCCAGGTGACGTTACTCATGCGATGCGTGGCGCCAAGTCGGAGCATTTGATCGGAATACCGCTTCAATGAGGCTGTAAACGTAATCGGTTTGGTCTCAATACGCAAAAGCTTGTCGATCGGTCCCAGGCTTTCGTCCAGCTTCGTCTCCAGACTTATACGCAGCTTGTAATCCCCTCTGTCAGTCACGACCTTCGTGTCGGGTTCAGACTTCGCATAGAATAAAATCGTGCCGGTATAGTTGCCGCGTCCCGCAATAGATAAAGGCGCATAAGGCTCCTTCGGTCGGTGTGCGCGATCAAAACTTCGGTTCTGCTGATTAAAGCGGTCTGGAGGGGCAAAGAAATCACTCTCGACGAAATACGCACTGTAGAAATTTTTTGCGCTGCCGTCCGGGCCGACCACGTCCAGACTGATGCCAAGCACTGCACCATCCCGTGCGCCGTGGTTGGCAATCGTCAACGGAACGGCAAACGTTTCATAGTTGGTGGCCCGTTCGCGGCCGTAGTGCACGACGGGAGAAACGTAGAACTGAAGGTCGGGTTGTTTCAGTACACTGTGATAGAGGCTGATGGCCGAAAAGATCAGCGCCACGCCGGATGCAATCGCCGTAATCAGTCCGCCACGGGATGCGTGAGCGGCGGCATTGCTGTGAACAATCTCGTTCGTCGCCGCGGTGAGGTCCGACCGCTTATTCCAGAAACGCAAGGCACTTCCCCCCGGAAATAACTGTATTGTTAGACTAATGAGACAAACAAGCGAGAAAATGTTGGCTTTGCAATGACGTTATTCGCAAACAACCGAACGCACACGCTCAAGCTGAAATCACGAACGTGGAGGCACGCGGCCGCGTCTTCTCATGCATCAGGTTGGCCGGATTTCGCATTGCACCCGGAGCGATTACAGGCCTCGCGCCAAGTTCGCACGCGTTGTGTCCAAAACGATGATAGTCGCAGCTGGCTAATTCGTTGAGGCGGGAAAAGAAGTCAAGCTGACGATGGCACCCGAAGATCTCGAGAAGCTGCCATTGGCAATACAGCAGGGCTAGTGCTCCACTGAACCACACTTGTTTTCGAAATTGGCTCAGAGGTTGTCGGTTTCATCCGGCAGCCTCTGGTCCTGTGAATTGATGATCTCATAAAAACTTTGTTTAACACAACGCATGCGCAAAACAATGACGGCATAAGAAGGGTTTCCGATATTTCCCGGACATAGTTCTGTTTTGTTCTTGGAAGCACGCGCGCGGCGACGCCGAAGTCTTCACAAGCGTGTGTTTTGTCGCATGAAATCAAATGCTTTGCATTCAAAACGGCTAGTCTCTGATAGTTTGTTGAGGATCACGCTTTTTATGTTCCAGGTTATGAGAAAGGACACGCTATGCATGTGAGGACAAAGCTAGCGTCAGTCGCAATCGCAACAGCGTTGTTTGCGCTGCCTGCTGCGGCCCCTGCACAGGCCGCCGCATCGGCGCCCGCAGCAGCCGCTGCCGGCAAAGCAAATGTGGGAACGCCCGCGGCTGAGCCGGTGCACTACCGTCGCTACAAACGCTACAGAGGTTCGCGGCATTACAAACGCCGTCATTTTAGACGTCGCCATTACAGACGCGGTCACTACAGACGTCGGTTCTATCCTGGCCGTTACGGGTACCGCCGCCACTACTACCCACGCTATTACGGCCGTGGCTACTATCCGCGCTACCGCCGCCGTGGCATCTATCTGCGCCTTCACTACTAGGCCGCGCTAACAATTCGAATTGCAGAAGGCCGCTTGGAAATTCCAAGCGGCCTTTTTTGTTTATTGGAGTGTGTTGCGGCAACGATGCCCCCGCCTAGAGCGTTTCCGCCGCTGGTGGACTGGAATCTAGTTTTGACTGGGCTCCAGGCATTTGTTTCGTGTCGGTTTAACAGCTTTCGTTGTAAGCAACCGCGCTCAAGTAGCGGAGCGGTAGCGCATCATCTTTCCGCTTCCAATTCGACCTGCGAGAATCTAGCGCTCGAACTTCTTGTATTTGATACGGTGCGGTTCTGCGGCCTGGTCGCCGAGGCGGCTTTTTTTATCTTCTTCGTAGGCCTGGAAGTTGCCTTCAAACCATTCGACGTGGCTGTCGCCCTCAAAGGCCAATATGTGCGTTGCCAAACGGTCGAGGAAGAAACGGTCGTGACTGATAACGACAGCGCAACCGGCAAAATCTTCCAACGCAGCTTCCAATGCTGACAGGGTCTCGGTATCGAGATCGTTGGTCGGCTCGTCGAGTAGAAGCAGGTTGGCGTCCTGCTTCAGCAACTTGGCCAGATGCACGCGGTTGCGTTCACCACCCGACAACATGCCGACTTTCTTTTGTTGATCCGTGCCCTTGAAGTTGAACCAACCGCAGTAGGCGCGACTTGGCACTTCGCGTTTACCAAGCAGGATCTGATCAACGCCGCCGGAAATCTCTTCCCAGACTGTTTTGTTGTCTTCGAGGTGATCGCGCGATTGGTCGACATAGGACAGCGCAACAGTCTCTCCGAGTTTGATGGTGCCGGAATCAGGCGTCTCCTGACCGGTGATCATCTTGAACAGTGTCGTTTTACCGGCGCCGTTCGGGCCAATCACACCAACGATGCCGCCGGGCGGCAGATTGAATGACAGATCGTCAACCAGCAACTTGTCGCCAAACGCCTTCGTGAGATTATCGGCTTCAACGACCACACCGCCGAGACGTGGCCCAGGTGACAGCTGGATCGTGGCACGGCCGGTCTGTTCGCGGCCAGCCTCTTCTGCCAATTTTTCATAAGCCGAAATACGCGCCTTTGATTTGGCCTGACGCGCTTTCGGACTGGAGCGGATCCATTCAAGTTCGCGTTTCAGGGCGCGCTGTTTGGAATCTTCCTGACCTTTTTCAGTTTCAAGGCGTTTCGCCTTCTGCTCCAGCCAGCCCGAATAGTTGCCGTGATACGGAACCCCTTCACCGCGGTCGAGCTCCAATGTCCACTCTGTGATATTATCCAGGAAATAGCGGTCGTGCGTCACGAGGATGACGCAACCGGCGTACTCTTTCAGGTAGCGTTCGAGCCACGCAACACTCTCGGCATCAAGGTGGTTAGTCGGCTCGTCCAACAGCAGAATATCAGGTTTCGACAACAACAACTTGGTAATTGCGACACGGCGGCGTTCGCCACCGGAGAGGTTTTCGACACTCGCATCACTGGGCGGACATCTGAGCGCTTCCAATGCGACTTCGACTTGAGAATCGAGATCCCAAAGGTCTTGCGCATCAATCTTGTCTTGTAACTCGGCCATCTCATCGGCTGTCTCTTCAGAGTAATTTGAGGCCAATTCATTGTAGCGATCGACGAGGGCTTTTTTCTCAGCGACACCCTCCATAGCGTTGCCAAGAACGTCCTTCGATGGGTCCAGCTCAGGTTCCTGTGACAGGTAGCCAACCCTGATGCCCTCAGCGGGCCAAGCCTCCCCGACGAAGTCATCGATTGTACCGGCCATGATCTTGAGTAGTGTCGATTTACCGGCGCCGTTGAGACCGACCACACCGATTTTCGCGCCCGGTATAAAGGATAGCGAAATATTTTTGAGAACCGTCTTGCCTCCAGGGTAGGTCTTGGAGAGCTTGCTCATGTGATAGACGTATTGTGGGTTCGCCATTCGGGGCGCCTCTCTATGAGTTTTAGGTGTGGGAGTGATCCACGCGCTCGCTGATAGACGCTCGCACGATCACACCCTGGAAATAAAAGGATTGGCGCGCGTTGTAGCCGGTTCTGGCCTCAGGCTCAATAACGCGGTATCAGCCTAATGTTGATTATAGAGGTGAGAGACCATGGCGACGGCAGAACCCCGCAAACACCTGATTTATTTTGGCGACCCGATGTGCTCGTGGTGCTACGGCTTCGAGCCCGTTTTAACGGCCTTGACTGACCATTTCGGCGAACGTCTGCCCATAGGTATCGTGCTGGGCGGTTTGAGAGCTGGTACCGTTCGCGCGCTGACGCTGATGGAAAAGGACGAAATCCGCAATCACTGGAAACATGTACACGAAGCGAGCGGTCAGCCTTTCGATCACTCATTTTTTGATCGCGGCAGGTTTGTCTATGACACCGAGCCCGGCTGTCGGGCAGTCGTCGTCGTCCGCCGCACGTCTCTTGATGGTGGTCGCGGATATTTCCGCGACCTGCAGCGCGCGTTTTACGCCAAAGGCCAGAACATCACCAAGACCGACGTCCTCGCCGAGATCGCAACCCACCACGGTCTGACACGCGACGAATTTCAATTAGCTTTCGAGGCACCTGATGCGCGCGAAGAAACGTTGCGCGATTTTATGATGGCGCAGGAAAACGGCATCCAGGGATACCCAACATTAATCGCTGGCACAATGACCGACGGCTACCAGGTCATCTGCCATGGCTACCGTCCAATCGATGGGCTGATCGAAGGCCTCGAGATGTGGCTAGCCGGGGCGACACCCGACGATGAGGGTGCTGTACGGCACTGATTTGCCACACGCGCCGTGCCCGATGCTTTCGGCTGGCGCCTACTTGAGCGCGGTTGTGGCGCTGCAACGCAGCGGGACGCTGTTTATTTCGCTGCGGTTTTTCACCTTCGCTGATAGGCGCTCAGGCGAACCGAGCTTTTGTGCACCCCGGCCTCTGGCATAAACGTTTTCCTTGGGCGGTTTGTCCGGAACACGCGGGCGAGTTAGTACGGCGAGATGTTGCCGGACGGCACGACCGCTGTTTCCCCTTGCTCAATCATACCGCGTGGCACCCGGGTGCGATGATGTGAGCGACAAGCGAACATTTGAATCGTTCCCGGCGCCGCGCGCAGCCCGACCGCAGGGAGGAATGGCGTGAGCACAGAACTACTATCGCGTTGTTGCGAGCGACAAGCGAGTGCGTAAATCAATCCCGACGCAGTGCGGAGATTGCCCACCAGCTCCGATCGTCCCACGCCCTTCCGCGTGGGGCGTGAATCGGCAGCGTAACAACAACGAGGAATAGCGCGAGCACCAATAACTACTCATCAAAAATTCGAGTTGCCGGTGAAGAAAAAGCCGCCAAGACCAACCGTAAACACCAGCCAGCCCCAAAGCGTGTGCTCGCACCACACAGCCCAGAAGGAGCGTGTCGCATCGTAGCGGTACGCGAACAAAAGACCTGCGAGCACCGTGCCTCCGACGGCAATCCAGTTTCCGAACATGATATGTGCAAAACCAAACAACAGTCCGTTGGTTGCAATGAGAAGCCAACGATGTTGACCAAACAAGGGACCGTACCGGTGGAAGAAAAACGTGCGGAAAACAAGCTCCTGCACGATCACCGACAACAACGGATAGAGCAACATGACGAGCAGCCAGGTATCCGGGCGTTGAATTGGAAAGTTGAGAAACAAGCGCGGCATTTCCTGTGCGACATAAGCGGCCACTGAGCCACCGGCAATCAGGAAGATGGCAGCAATGGACAGCGCGTCCATCAGACCGAAACCACGCGTCAGTTCGCGGCGCAAAAGGAACGAGCGGTCGATCAAGAGTACAACAACGAAAGCCAACAAAACCGGTTGCAGGACGGTGAACAACGACAATCGATAGATATCAATGACATGCACGATCACGAGCGGCATAGCGACAAACACCAACAGCATCTCGACCAGAAGCCAGGTGCGGCGCGTCATGCGCGGGACTTCGATGTGATTTAGCCGCGGCAAGGTTCCCCCCGCCCCGACCGCAGGGGGGATGGTCCGGGTTTTCGCTGATGACGGCTTGCTATCAATCATCGCCTTGCGCCTTAGCTGCCATGAAGCGTGTGGTTACGTCGGGCAAAGCGCTGTTCGATCTCGTCAGCGATGACGCGTGTTGAATCCAGCGGCGTGTAGCTCCAGGACTCGAGTGTATCGAATTGATCCGGCAGCGGGCGCGTGACACCACGTTCGCTGAGCCCATTGTGGAAACGCGCAAACTTCGCAGAACCACCCGACGGCATGAAGACATAAACCGGCTTGCCGGTCGCTGCCGCCTCGCCACACATGTTTGTACTGTCGGCTGTAACGACCAGCATGTCGGCGTGCGCCAAAAAGTCGGGATAGGGATTGTGGCCCTCGCCGCTCCAAAAAATGCGCGGACACCCAGCCGTGGCAGCATCGACGACATTCAATAGACCCTTATGTGAACGCCGCGATGGTGTGATCATGAAACTCGCGCCTTGGGCCCCTAACGATGCCAGCGACCGACTAAGCCGGCTGTCATCGGCGTCTGTGAATGAATAGACTTTGTTCTTGCCGCCAAGAATAACGGCGACGCGCAGGCCTGGTAGCGCTGCGATATCGGCGGGCATTTCGGTGCGTAGGTTTCGAAATCGTTCGGGCGAGAAGCTGTGCGGTGAGGTCGGCGTCGTGATCACGTTGGCGCCGCGGCGCTTGTCGTGTTCTGGCACCCAGATTAGGTCCGCCGTGTTGGGTCCGGTCTTAGGGTCCTGAAGAATGATCGTGTAGGTGGCCAGGCTCGCCTTGCGATGAACCGCGCGAATATAAGGAACCGCCTGACGCCCGGACGCGATTGCCACGTGCGGCCAAGGTGGTGCGAAGGGACTGTCAGGTTTGCCAAAGCGTTCGCCGGGCCCGACAGGTGACCACGGCGCGAACGTGCGCCACACGCTGCGCGGATTGATCTCTTTCATCTCGCAAACAAGGCCTAAGGTATCTGCGAGCCCCCGCGCCTGCGTGATAAGCCCTTGCGCCCCGTCAGTAATAATCCAGCAGGACCGGCCAGCAAGGATGCCTTGGGCAGAAGCTGCATTGGCTTGGTCGGGTGCTGGCATGCTCAAGGGGTCCGCCGGTGACAATGGAATATCGTTTTCGATACCCGGCCCGAAAGCCTCCGTCGAGCCCTGTAGAGCAAGAAAGGTGCAGTTTTCTAAGGTCATAACCGGAAATTGTTAACGCTCAATTCTTTTCTTTTGTTGCGCCATCGCCCACAAGCCGCCTATCTAATTTACTCAAACAACGCACCTGACAGGAGCCCGCCCGGTAATGCCGCACGCACTGGATGCCACTGATTGGCGAATTATCAAAGAGCTGCAGGCTGACGGGCGAATGACCAATATCGCGCTGGCAAAGCGGATCGGACTGTCGGCACCGCCCTGCCTCAGACGGGTGCGAGCACTGGAGCAGGCCGGGCTGATTGCTGGCTACACTGTGTTGCTGGACGAAGTGTCTTTAGGCTTCACAGTTACCGCGTTTGCTATGGTCGGCTTGCACAATCAGGCCGAGGCGGATCTGCACGCATTCGAAAATCTGGTGCTCGGATGGCCGCTTGTGCGCGAAGCCTACATGCTATCAGGGGAGACCGACTTCATGCTGCAATGCGTCGCCCCCGACCTGACATCTTTCCAGGATTTCATCGTCAATGATCTGACAGCCGCACCGAATGTTGCCAGTGTCAAAACCTATCTGACGATGCGCCGCGCCAAACGCGAGCCCGGTGTGCCCATTTCCGCTGTACAGGGTTAAACGACTACGATGACTGTGCTGAAGCCTGCAACACCGATCCTGCGCATATTCGACGAAGCCAAGGCGCGCGCGTTCTATGTCGACTATCTTGGTTTCACGGTTGACTGGGAACATCGCTTTGAACCGAACCAGCCACCCCTTTACATGTCCGTCACGCGCAATGGCTGCACGCTGCATCTCACAGAACACCACGGCGATTGTTGTCCGGGTGCTGCTGCGCGCATTGAAGTCAACGATATCGTTGGCTTCCACGAACAGCTCAAGGCGAAGAATTACGAGTACCTCAATCCCGGCATCGAGACGCAGCCCTGGAACACTCGAGAAGTGTCTGTCAAAGATCCGTTCGGCAATCGGCTGACGTTTTACGAGGTCCTGCCGGATGAGGATGAATTGGTGGTGTCTGTTTGAGGTTATTTGTGCTCACGCTGTTCCTCCCTACGGTCGGGCTCCGCAGGTGCCGGGAACGATTCAGATGCTCGCTTGTCGCGCGCACCATCGTACCCGGGTGCCACGCGCTGAGATTTAGCAAGGGGAAGGCGGTCTCGCGATACGGCAACATCTTGCGGTATTCACTCGACAAGCCGCCGACATTCACGCCAGTGTGTTCCGGACAAATCGGGCAGGGAAAACGTTTATGCTAGAGGCTGGGAAGCACAAAAGCACGGTTCGGCTGAGCGCCTATCAGCGAATGTGAAAAACCGCAGCGAAATAAACAGCGACCCTCTGCATTGCAGCGCCCCGCCGGAGGCACGAGCGAAAGCGAGGATTAGCCGTGAGGCAAAACAAACTTCGCCTACTTCCACTCGATCTTCGTAATCCCGTAGGAGCGGGCGCCTTTGGGTGTGACGACTTCGGCGCTTTCGCCCTTGGGCTTGCCGATCAAAGCCCGCGCGATCGGTGATGAGATCGAAATTTTTCCGTCCTTGATGCTGGCTTCCATGTCGCCGACAATTTTGTATTTCACCTTTTCGTCAGTGTCTTCGTCAATCAGCGATACGGTCGCTCCAAACTTGATCGCATCGCCGGAGAGCTTCGATGTCTCGATGACATCGGCACGCGACAGCTTGTCCTCAAGGTCGTTGACACGTGCCTCGTTCATACCCTGCTGCTCCTTGGCCGCATGATACTCCGCGTTCTCGGACAAGTCGCCGTGTGCACGTGCTTCCGCGATCGCCTGAATAATTCGCGGCCGCTCCTCCGACTTCAGGCGATGCAGCTCTTTTGAAAGCACCTGAAAACCATCGGTGGTCATGGGAACACGTTCCATGGACATCGCTAACGTCTCCTATTGGCCCAAGAACACATTGCATGTGTTCCGGTGGGACCTCGAAAGTATGTTTCTTCAGGACTGAAGAAGCTGAACGGCAAACCCAGGTTAGCCCGTCCGGAGCTATCCTGGACGAGGGGTCGCTATGATAAGCGGCTTGCGAAGCTCTGCAATGGCGCGACGTTGAGAATATCGGCTTTGAGAGCCTTGATGGCTCGCGTCACCGCTGCAGCGCCCGCATGAGTTGTATAATATGGCACGTGCTGGAGCAAGGCCGAACGGCGGATGTCCTTGCTATCGGACAGGGCTTTTGCACCTTCGGTTGTATTGAAAACTAGGTGAACCTGACCGTTTTTAATCGCGTCAACAATGTGTGGACGACCTTCGAGGACCTTGTTGACCGTTTCGCAGGCAATCCCATTCGCCTCAAGATGGCGCTTTGTGCCGCGCGTTGCAATGATCTTGAAGCCCATTTCCGCTAGGTCCTTCAATGGCGCAACCATCCGGTCTTTGTCCGCTTCCTTGACCGAAACAAACACCGTGCCCTCCATCGGCAATTTCTCGCCAGCACCAAGTTGTGCTTTGCCAAACGCCATAGCGAAGTCGGTGTCGAGTCCCATCACTTCCCCTGTGGAACGCATTTCTGGCCCGAGAATCGGATCGACGCCGGGGAACCGGGCAAACGGGAACACCGCTTCTTTAACGGCAATATGTTGCAGCTTGCGTTTCTTAAGTTTGAATTCAGCGAGCTTGCGGCCAGCCATAATTTCCGAAGCGATTGCCGCGACCGGATAGCCGATCACCTTCGCAACAAACGGCACCGTCCGGCTGGCCCGTGGGTTAACTTCGATGATGTAGACCGTGTTGTCCTTGATCGCGAATTGCACGTTCATCAAGCCCACAACACCGAGCCGTTTGGCCAGAGCAGCCGCTTGGCGTTCGAGTTCGGCAATAATCTGATTTGACAGCGAATGCGGTGGCAGAGCACACGCGCTGTCGCCGGAGTGGATGCCGGCTTCCTCGATGTGTTCCATGATACCGGCAACAAATGTGTCAGTACCGTCGGACAAACAATCGACATCGACCTCAACTGCATCAGTGAGATACCGGTCGATCAGCAACGGGCGTTTGCTGGAGACAACAAGTTCGGATGGATTATCAAGCGTTGCCGATAAACGCGCGACGTAGCGGTCAACTTCACCACCGTCGTTTACGATTTCCATAGCCCGTCCACCCAGCACATAAGACGGACGAATGACAACGGGATATCCGATCTCATCGGCGATCGCGCGTGCGGCACCGGGGGCATGCGCGATGCCACTTTCCGGTTGCTTAAGGCCAAGTTCGTCGATCAACGCTTTGAAGCGATCACGGTCTTCGGCCAAATCGATGGCGTCAGGCGACGTGCCAAGAATTGGTACACCGAAATCTTCCAGCGCCTGTGCCAATTTCAACGGTGTCTGACCGCCAAACTGGACGATGACACCTTTGAGCGTCCCCTTGGACTGTTCGACGCGGACAATTTCAATGACGTCTTCGGCGGCCAGCGGTTCGAAATAAAGGCGATCCGATGTGTCGTAGTCAGTCGAAACAGTTTCCGGGTTGCAGTTGACCATGATCGTTTCATAGCCAGCAGCCGTTAGCGAGTAGCATGCGTGGCAACAGCAATAGTCGAACTCAATCCCCTGGCCGATGCGGTTCGGTCCGCCGCCGAGGATCATGATCTTCTGTTTGTCGGATGGATAAGCCTCTGACATCGGTGCATCCGTCAGACCCGTCTCATAGGTCGCGTACATGTAGGCCGTCGGTGAGGCGAACTCTGCCGCGCAGGTATCGATGCGTTTGTACACGGGCTCAACGTCAAGAGACCGGCGCATAGCAGTAACGTCAGCTTCCGATTGCCCGGCGAGCTTTGCAAGACGAGCATCAGAAAAGCCCATCGCTTTCACCGAACGCAACAAGCCTGCAGATTTGGGAACTCCGTGCGCCTTGACGCGCGCTTCCATGTCGATGATGGACTGAAGCTGCTCCAGGAACCAAGGATCGATCTTGCAATATTCGTGAATGGTTTCGTGGTCGACACCAAGGCGCATCGCTTGTGCGACCTTCAGCAGCCGGTCGGGTGCCGGGCGCGACAGGGCGCTGCGGATGACGTTCTTGTCGTCGCCCTGGCCAAGACCTTCCAACTCAATGTCGTCAAAGCCTGAGAGACCGGTCTCCATTGAGCGCAAAGCTTTTTGCATACTCTCTGCAAACGTGCGCCCAATCGCCATGACCTCGCCGACGGATTTCATTGACGTGGTCAAAGTGGAATCGGCACCGGCAAACTTCTCAAATGCAAAGCGCGGAATTTTGGTTACGACGTAATCAATTGTCGGCTCAAAGGCTGCCGGCGTTGCACCGCCCGTGATGTCGTTTTCCAGCTCGTCCAGCGTATAGCCAACCGCAAGCTTGGCTGCGACCTTGGCAATCGGAAAGCCCGTTGCTTTGGAGGCCAGTGCCGATGACCGCGACACGCGCGGGTTCATCTCAATGACGATCAAGCGGCCGTCTTCCGGGTTCACAGCGAACTGTACATTCGAGCCGCCGGTTTCAACGCCAATCTCGCGTAACACCGCGATCGAGGCGTTACGCATGATTTGATATTCTTTGTCGGTCAATGTCAGCGCTGGCGCGACGGTGATGCTGTCGCCGGTGTGCACGCCCATCGGATCAACGTTTTCAATCGAGCAAACGATAATGCAGTTGTCGGCATGATCGCGGACAACCTCCATCTCGTATTCTTTCCAGCCCAACACCGATTCTTCGACCAGCACCTGTGTCGTCGGCGAGGCATCAAGACCGCCCTCGATGATGTCGAGAAACTCTTCACGGTTATAGGCGATACCGCCGCCTGTTCCGCCGAGTGTGAACGATGGACGGATGATTGCCGGCAATCCGATCTCGCTCAGCGCGTCATGTGCATCGCCCATGTTGTGCACAAGCTTCGACTTCGGCGTCTCTAGGCCGATGTCGGCCATGGCTTGCCGGAACAGCTCGCGGTCTTCAGCCTTGTCGATGGCGGCTGCATCGGCGCCGATAAGTTCAACGCCTAGTTCTTCCAGGATGCCCTTTTTGTCCAGCGCCAGGGCGGTGTTGAGCGCGGTCTGCCCGCCCATGGTCGGCAGGATCGCATCGGGCCGTTCGGCGGCAATGATTTTCGCCACCACATCGGGCGTAATCGGCTCGATATAGGTTGCATCGGCCAAATCCGGATCGGTCATTATCGTCGCCGGATTCGAATTAACCAAAATAATCCGATAACCCTCTTGTTTAAGCGCTTTACACGCTTGGGTTCCGGAATAGTCGAATTCACAGGCCTGACCGATAACAATCGGGCCAGCGCCTATGATCAAAATGGATTTGATGTCTGTGCGTTTGGGCATGTTAAGGCGGTGTTCTATTCGAGCCGGGCCTGTTTGGCCATAGCCTCTATGTCACGCCTGCCACCTCATCCACTGCGAGATGCATAATTCCAGCGCAGCCAAGTTTGTTTTGTCGCACGTGCCATACCGGCGGAGCGGGGCCAGTGCCGGAGCGCCGTCCCGCTCTCCGCCGATTGATAAATGTTTTTCTTGAGCCGTCTGTCCGGAACACAAGGGCGTAGATGCCTGCAACCTCTCGAGTAAATACCGAAAGATGTTGCAGTACGGCTCGACCGCCGTTTCCCCTTGCTGGATCTCTGCACATGGCACCCGGGTTTAATCGTGCGAGCGACAAGCGAGTACGTGAATCAATCCTGGCGCCGTGCACAGCCCGACCGCAGAGAGGAACAGCGTGAGCACAAATAACTACTCCGGCGCATCAATTTTCAAATCATCCGGGTAGCTGAAAATCGCCTTGAAAAACGGCCGGTCTAACTGGCTTGCAGTGGCCACCGTATTGCGGACGGGCAGACCGGTTTCGGCGTCGATGTAAACAAGACGGACAGGTGCATCGTCGCGTTTGACGACTTTATTGCGCACTTCCTTCGTTTTCTCGTCCGGAGTCTTGATGGTTTCGTATCCACGATACTTCAAAACGGCGCGGCCATCGAGCGTGTCTTTACCTTCGCAGGCGTAAAAGCTCTCGTCCTTCGGTGGCTCGATGACTGAATCCTGGACTTGTTTGACCAATTGCTCGGTGTAGGCCTTGGGAACTTCATTCCAGTCGCCGCCCTGCCGTGTCCAGGCTTTCTCATCAACCAACACAGTCTCACGTGGTGCCGGGTCGCCAAGCCGTGTCACCAACTGGCGCATGCGCGACGGCAGATGATAATCGACTGTCATTTTGACGAGACCCTGCTGATTGATCATCGTTGTCTTCATGCGCAACTTTTCAACGCCGCGCTGTTTTGCAAACGCATCGGTGACAGCCTTGCTACAGTTTTCCTCGGCTGAAACCGTTACTGGCAGCAGGGCCAATCCAAGCGCTATCAGCAAAGCTGCGGCGTGGGAGTTTGTTACGCTTAACATTGGGACGTTCCTCACCTTGTTTTTCTTGTTATTTGCATTGTTGCAGCCAACGTTAAGCTAGGCTTTGGCGGCTGCGTAGAGTTTATTCCGACTTTGGTTGTTTTTTTGACTTCGCATCGTTGTGCTTGGCCATATAGGCCCGCATCTGCTCGCACATATCCTCACGTGCCGTGGCGGGTGTGAACACCACAAAATCGACTGCGGCAGCACCGCTGCCGTCACGAAGTATGTACGACGCGGGATCTGTATCACTCCCATCGACTTCCATATGAGCAACAGTCACGATCGTTTCAGGCGCTACGCCCCGGGCTTCCAGATACCACGGCACGGCACGGTCGCGGCGGACATGGCCATTGCCAGCGATAAGCACCCCTCCCCTTTCAGCGCTCACATTTAGCAACGCATCCGCCATGACGGCATCTCGAAACCGCTGCACCAGCGACATCGGCGCGATCGATTTGTCCGGTAGCATGCCGCAATGCCCGGTCTTGATTTCTTCAGCCAGGGCTTGGGAAGCAGCCTCCTTAAGCGGCGTATCAAGGGCCAGTGCCCGGGCATCGCCAATCCCGGCCAAACCTTTTTTCGAAACCTCTTTATTTTCTTCCCGCGTCGGGCTTGCGGGTACGATCACGAACTGATTGGACAGCGCGGCCTCAACGATGGGCCGGTACATTTTGAAATCGGGCCAGCCACTGTCTTTCCATTTCAACATGCGTCCGAATGCACGTGCACCGCGCGGTCGCGGAACCTCGGCATCTCGGCCGTAGAACTTATCGAGTGCTGGAATTTGATCGGCGCGCAACATCTCCATTGCCACGACCTCAATTTGTGGTGCGCCTTCCACAAGGCGGGCACCGCGCAGCTTCGAGATATTGCGGATCGCCCAGGCCTGCCAAAGATGATGATCGGGATTGTCGTGGACTTCACCTAGAAGAATGAAGCGGGCTTTGGCGACCGCTGTGCCGAGCACCTGCGGTGTCACGAAGCCATCTGCTTTGCGCGACCAAACTTTGCCGACAAGGGTGTGGTCGCGATGATTTTGCGACAACCATTCAACGGGTGGCAGGAAAACATCGCGATTGTCAGCAAATGCAGGAGCGGTTGAAAACCAAAGCACAAGCCCCACAAGAAACAATCCAGCCGAAACACAACCTAGGGTTCGGAAGACACGGTTGTGGTTCACAGCTGTCATACGAGGGCTCCTTTGTGCCTTATCGTTCCGGCGTTACCTCTAGCCCTTTACGCTCAGCCATCAGATTGGCAAAGCGGGTGAAGAGATAGTGGCTGTCCTCTGGCCCCGGCGACGCTTCCGGGTGATACTGAACCGAGAACACAGGTTTACCTACGACAGAAATACCGCAATTGGTTTTGTCGAATAACGACACATGCGTTTCTTCAACATCGGCTGGCAGACTTGTTCCGTCGACTGCAAACCCGTGGTTCATCGATGTGATCTCGACTTTGCCGGTGGTGTGATCCTTGACGGGATGATTGGCGCCATGATGGCCCTGCGCCATTTTTTTGGTCTGGGCCCCGAGCGCTCGGGCCAACATCTGGTGACCAAGACAGATGCCAAACATCGGCAGGCCACTATCCAGAAGCTTCGAAATTTCGGGTACGGTGTAGGCACCTGTCGCGGCCGGATCACCGGGGCCATTCGACAAAAACACGCCATCAGGCTCTCGCGCCATGACATCATCGGCTGTCGCAGTCGCAGGCAGAACCGTGATGCGACAACCGGCATTGGCGAGGCAGCGCAGGATGTTTCGCTTTAGACCATAATCGATGGCAACCACGTGAAACTTGGGATCGTCCTGGATTTTGAATCCTTCGTTCCAAACCCAGCGCATTTCATCCCAG